>JAACDH010000262.1 GCA_009936995.1 Rhodobacterales bacterium | reverse complement strand
CTCCGCGGTCTTGGTTGCTGGAGGCATCCACTTCGCGATAACCAAGCTCTCCGCTAATGATGTCGGCGCGGTAGCCGATTTCACCGGAGCCCGATTGGCTGTCGTGATAGGCCGAGGCACCGGCGTCGCCGACGCGACCACCGCCCCAAAAACCAGACTGCTCTGCGCCTGCCGGATCGTGGGAGACACCGGCAAGGGTGCCGTTGGCTCTGGCACCATACAAGCCGCGATCGCCACCCCATCCAAATTCGCCGCCGATGTTGACGGTGTTCAAGGTGGTACCATTGTGGGTGTGGTTGAGGCCGATGTAGCCACCTGCACCGCGAAAACCGCCATCTTCGGCGCGACTCACATAGCCATCGGCGAGCTTCGACTGTTTCTGATTACCACCCATTGTTGTCCTCCGAGGAAAAAGGGAACGGGGTGCATTAAGTGTAATGGGTCTTCAGCTGAAAGTCAGGGAATGGGGAAGAAGAATATTGGAGCATCGGGGTGAGAGCGCAAACCGTGCTTGGCTTCTGCGTCATGGATGGCTTTGACCCAACCGGAGGTTTCGGACCGCGTGGGGGTGCCGATGACCTTGAGGGTGTGGGTTTTGCCGTCAAACTCGTGGTTCAGGATTGCAAACCAATCAGATGGATCCGCACCTTCATCTTGACTTCCTAGCAAGGTAACCCAGGCCATAACTTCGTCTCCCATCGGGGCACCGGGGTCGACAATGGGTACAATCCAGATCTCGTGAGTGGTACCCCTAAAGCCCCGGGGGTTGCGGGCGATCGACTGCGAAATTCCCCGAAATTCCGTTTTGCTCTCGGCGGTCAGCGTGAGATATTTCGTGTCGGGGTGCTCAACGCCCTCGGCGACCGTCTGGATTGCGACGGTTCCGCTCGGGGGAAGCTCACAAGCGAGGCCAGATGCGAAGAGGGCAGCTCCCGCCATCATAGCAGGTATAAGGCGTTGTATCATGGGATTTGAATTCCAATGGCGCGGAGAACGGCCGAGGGGTGCGCAGGGAGGGGACAGTTGTTCGAGCGGAAGACAGAGAAGAGCGCCAACGCCACCCGCCGGGGGTGCCCCTGGTGATGGTCGAGACTGGAGAAATACTCCAGGTATTGGGCAGGTTTTTGTGTCGGTTTTGGGAGGCCGAAGTCCAGCACATCCCAGGCGAGGCGCGCTTGGTTAGCGAGGCGATCTTGAAGGGCCATTCGATCTGCGTCGGACGCCGGAAGCAGTTGATCTAACGCGGCTAATCCGATGAGCGCATGTTCGAGCGCGTCTACAGCCGACATCTCTTCGGCCTTGACCGGAGCACAGCGTTGGTCCAAGGCGCGAACCGCCGAATCCAGACCGGCGGGCTGATGACCGACAATGCCGACCAGCTCGCGGCTGAGCCAGAGGAGCGCGAGGGCGGTGGTGTCGAGGGTGCCCGATTCTGAAGTTGCAGAGAGCGCTTCGCGGAGAACGACCTCGGGCGAAACAGCGGCCGGATTCGGCGCTGCGTCCAGCCCTGGCTCTAGGTATTTTAGGGAGTGCGAGACCACCTTAGACCAGCCCAAAGCCGGTGGGGCCCCTGCCAAGTGGTGGGCGAGGCATACGCCGGCCGCCAGCCCCACCCAGGTTCGCTGTTGGGTAAGCGTCGGGGAGCGAACCAGCCGATCGAGCAGTGCCAACGCCGAGTGAGGTGCTGGAGATGTGGACGCTTCGACCGGCTCTGGGAGGTTTTGGTCGGCGGCTTGAAGGCGCTCGGTCAGGCTGGAGCGGCGCTCGAACAGCTGCAGCGCCATGCGCAGGGTGTGGATGCGTTCGCTGGGCCCGGGTGCGACCGCTGCGGCGGCCAACAGGCGGAGGACCTGTCCGCTGGCGTAGCTCTGCAAGCGCTCGGAGTGCTGCGAAAGAGAGGCGTCACCCAACGCTAGGGCCAGCTTCGAGAGTGAGCGGGCCGGCAGGTGGAGAAACGGTGCCCACGCCGACCATGGATCGCCCGCCCAGGTGGTGGTCCAGCCTCCGACAGCGCTTAGAACGCCATCCTGGGAAAGCCAGAGCGTATCGAAGCTTAGATCTGCGGGGACCAGGGTGGCGGGCATGCCCTGCAGGGCCGCTGGTTTTAGGTCGCAGAGCAATTCGTCGGTCATGGGCTGAAGTGCCGTGCCGCCTTGTTTCGCCAACTCAGCCCAACGGTGAGCGGTGGCCACGTAGTCTTCACCCCAAGAGGATCGGGAACCATAGAACCCATGCGGGGTGGCTAAGACGCCGCGGTCGGTTTGAGGGCGTCGTGAAAGTTCTGCGAGAACCCAGCCCATGCGTTGCAGGGCGGCGTCGAGGCGGCTGGCGTCGCCGTGGACCCAGGCGGTCGCTGAGGGTCCTTGGGGCATTGGTTGAAGGTAGGCGACGGCCCCGAGTGCTTGGACGGGAAGGGAGACGACTGAACCGGCCATAGGCAACTGTGGGTCGTCTTCTAGGCGTCGGGCGGCCAGCAATGGCCCGTTAGAACCCGAGCCGGTCTGGTCCTGAAAGGTGACGACCAACTGGGTGATTGCTCCACGTTCATCGGTGACCACGTAGTGCCCATGGGTGTCGGGGGCCCGCTGCAATCGAACGGCTACCGGTGCCGGACGGTGAAGGTCTGCGAACACCCGGTCGAGCAGTGGGAGGAGCGTCTGCGGCTGCAAGGGAAGGAATGTGAGCATGGGTCATGCTTAACAAGTTGTCGGTTCACGGGAAACTTCGATGCCTTTGCCGATCTGCAAACCGTCAAGGATGAGGACCGCCACAGGCCGGATTTACTTCTGCTTGAGCCGACCGCGAATGCTGGGACGCAGGGTCCAGCGAGATGGCATCGGGGTCTGCCCAGCGGGCTCGGGATGGCTGCCGATGGACGTACCCACCTTGCCACCCACAGCAGAGATCCGCCCCATGTGGGCAGACGCCCCCAACCACGTCGATACCCTCGCGATTTCGCAGACCACTCTCCCCGTGCGCTCAACGCCTCGCTAGCGGGTCTTAGGGCGAAGGCACCCAGACCCCAGATGGACTGAGTGAGCAGGTCAACTAAACAGTACTTTCCCGCGTTCCTAACTGGTAATCCCCCCATCTGTACACACCCGCTGGCGTCGCCATCAGCTGAGCCGGCGTCGCCGCTCCCCTCTTCTTCTCAAAAATTCTCCTTGACTTTATCTACTCACCAGTAGATAAAGAGTCATGGCAAGACCCCGCACCAGCTCCATCAAAGTCGACACCAAGCAGCGCATCCTCGATGCCGCCGAGCTTGAGTTCGCCGCCAACGGCTACGGGCCGGCGCGACTGGCGGATATTTCGGCCAGGGCGGGCATCAAGCGGCCTTCGCTGCTGTACCACTTCTCCACCAAAGAAGTGCTCTACCGGGCCGTCGTGCTGCGAACCTTTCAGCAGATTGCTGTGGTGCTGATGACACCCAAGTCTACGGCCGAGTGCTACGAGACCCGCATCGCGGGCATGAGTCGGAACTTTGAGTCGTTCTTGGCCCAAAATACCGCTGCGGCGCGGATTATCGTACATGAAATCGTCGCCACCGAGGGCCCCGGCCGGCGACTGCTGGTCCAACAAGCGGCCCCCCTGCTCAGCCTGGTGGAAGACTACGTCACCCAAGACGACGAGGGCCTTCTTCGACCGGAAATCCCGGTCCGGGCGGCCATCCTCACCACCGCATCCGAGGCCCTGCTCCGACACTCGGCTGGCGACCTACGGGAAGCACTCTGGGGGCCCGTTGTTCACGATCAAAGCTGGATTCTACTCCGCGCAATGGTGTTGCGCACCGCTTCAGAGGTACTCCAATGAAAGCTCTGCCCTACTTGGTGGTTTATACGATTCCGGTCGCCGTCCTGGTGTCGCTCTTTTTGGGCGGCTGGGCCTACCTGGCCACGCCAGTTCTGATCTTTGTCGCCATCCCAGTCCTCGACGAGCTCTTGGGTAAGGACGACTACAACCCCACGCCCGCCGAAGAACAGGAACGCAAAGACAACATCGTCTACGACCTCATCGTACGTCTCTGGGTGCCGGTCCAGCTGGTCTTGATGGCGATGATCTTCGGCATCGTGGCGTCGGGAAGCCTGGCCGTCACCGAAATCATCGGACTGGTCGTCTCCACCTCGCTGCTCACCGTCGCCGGCATCAACGTCGCCCACGAGCTGATGCACCGAAAGTCCAAGTCCGACCGCGCTTTAGCCGAAGTCCTGATGAACAGCGTATCGTACACACATTTCTGCATCGAGCATGTGCACGGCCACCACCGGAACATCGCCACACCCAACGACCCAGCGTCGTCCTCCCTGGGCCAGAGCCTGTACAGCTTCTTCCCCCAAGTGATTTGGGGCAGTCTGAAGAGCGTGATTCACATAGAAGGCACCCGCAACGAACGTCGCTGCATTCCCTGGTACAGCCCCTACAACCGACTCACCCGCTATGCGGTCGTGGGCATAGCGACCCACCTCGCTGTGTTCGCCATCGGGGGCTGGCAGGTTGAACTGTTCTTCATCGCCCAAAGTATTGGGGCTATCGCACTTCTCGAGGTGATCAACTATATCGAACATTACGGTCTACAAAGACCCGAGACCGCTCCGGGCAAATATGGTCCGGTGATGGAATGGCACTCGTGGAACGCGAATCACCGGATGAGCAACTTGTGGATGTTCAATCTCCAGCGCCACGCCGACCACCATGCCCACACCAGTCGCCCGTACTACCTGCTTCGCGCGGTCATCGACGGTCCGCAGCTGCCCTACGGCTACCCGAGCATGGTTTTGATAGCCTTTGTTCCTCCCCTATGGCGGAAGGTAATGGACCACCGGGTTCAGGAACTGACCACCCAAGTCGCCGTCGAGCATGCGATGGCGAGTAAATAATGGACTAGAACCGGACGCCCAGACCCAAGTAGGGGTAGAGAACAACGATGTCCAAACCGACACCGAACCCCACAAAGAATGCGTTCTTTTCTGATGTTTCTATCTCAAAACGTGTGTCGAGGGTGACCCACAGAGCGGGAATCATCTCGACTGCGCGTCCTGGAGTCTCCTCAAGCAGCGGCACCGTGTATTCGGACCCCAACGTAAGCGCGAAAGCACCGCGATCTCCCCAGGCACTCGAGAGCTGCAGGTGTGTGGAGGGTCCCGCCCAAGGACGCATCCACTTCTCGTAGTTTCCCACATCGCCGACGCCACTGGCTAACCCCACACGCCAGCCAAAGTGGAGGGCGTTTCTCTTGTTCGCTCCGGTTCGAATCCACACCCCTGGGGCGAAGGCGCCATGGCTCAACCCCGCTTCGCCATGAAGATCTAGCACGACAGCCTCGGCCCCCTGAACCGGCATCGCATGCCCAATGGTGATCGCGAGATCTGTGTTCAAAGCGACACCCGCCTCGGTGACAGCCTCGTTGATGACCGAGTTGGCCGCCATGGGCTGGGTGTGACTGAGTGCGGGAGTGGTCAAACAGCCGGTAAGGAACAGTGGAATACAGAACAATCGGACGCGCATGATGACCTCCGATATGGCAAGTCAGCGAAGCGTACCCACGAACAATGGGACCCGCCAGTTCTATTTGCTCCGAAGACCGCTGCGCCGCCGATGGTACTGTGGGTGTCGAAGTATACGGTTCTATTCGCGATAAATCCCTCGGCTTCACGCTCTCCGAGCACCGCGTCTACCGGAACGTTGATCAGGTCGGCGTAGTCTTCCGAGGTGACGACGGCGGCCAGTCTCCAGCGGTGTCGTCGAATCGGAGCACGTCACCGTCCTTGTATCCCTAGGGCAGCTGAGAGGCCGAAGCGCCCGCGGTGTCGACGGGGACCTGGCTGTCGGAACAGGCGGCGAGGACGAGGACGGGCGCGATTTTTAAGCGTTGACCGGGTGCGAGGGGATAGGCACGTGTGGTATCGAGTACGAGGCTCACGCAACATCGGCCAAAGATACACCAGGATGAATGTACGATACGCATGATGTGGCAAAAGCCGGCGTCGTTCTTGTCGACGATTACGCCGTTTAAGTGGCGCGCTGATGCCGACGCCGCAGGCCACAGCTGGCAACGAGTAGTGGCATTCTTCGAGCGCCAGGTATACGAGCCCTAGCCTACGGTATCACCGCCCCTTCATCGATCCAAGCGCCCAGCAACGCCCGCTCGGCGTCCGTCATGCCGGTCTTGTTGCCAAAGGGCATCGACGGTGTGTCGACCGCACGCGTCTTGATCAGCGACGCCTTGCGCTGCACATCTTCGGGGGTGTCGTACACCACGCCATTGGGCGCCACCTTGAAGATGTCATCCGTGGGGGTAGCGCTGTGACAGCTCACGCAGTGCGTCTGAATGATCGGCTCGACCTGGCTCCAAGTGACCGCCTCACCGTTCGTATCTGGCGCCGGAAGTGCCTTAGGTGCCGTGGCGACCGCCAGACCGATGTACGCCAAGATGGCGACCGGAATCATCCAGCCCATGAACTTCCCGGAGTTCTTCATATTGAAGAAGACCCGAGTGAAGGCACCAATCGCGAACATGCCCAGCAGCACCAGCCACGCATGCGGATGACCGTAGGTGCTGGGGTAGTGGTTGCTGATCATCACGAAGATGACCGGCAGCGTGAGGTAGTTGTTGTGGGTACTTCGCAGCTTACTCTCGGCGCCCAACGCCGGGTCGGGTACCTTTCCGTCCATCAGCTAGGCCACAATCTTCCGCTGATTGGGAATGATGACCATGAACACATTGCCGGCCATCCAGGTGCCGATCATGGCTCCGATGTGGATGTAGGCCGCCCGCGACGAGATGACCTGCTCGAGTCCGTAGGCCGTTGAAGCGGAGAAGGCCAGCAGCGTTACGCCCAATACACCTGGCATTTTGCCCAGGGGACTCTTGCAAAGCAGGTGGTACACAAAGAAGCCGCCAAACACCGTAGCGGCGCCGATGCCAACCGCGGTGCTGGCACTCTCCACCCCACCCGGGGTGAGCATCCACGCCTTGGCCTGAAGCCAGTACACGACGATGAGCAGGGACAACCCAGACAACCACGTGGTGTACGACTGCCACATGAACCAGTGCAGGTGCTCGGGCAGGGTCTTGGGCGCGTTCTGGAACTTGATGACTCGGTAGAAGCCACCCCCATGAACCGACCACGACTCGCCCTTCACACCCTCAGGCGTGTCTTCATTGCTGCGTAGGCTCGCGTCCAGCCACATGAAGTAGAACGAATCACCAATCCAAGCGATACCGGCGACGACGTGCAACCAGCGGATGAAGAGGGACAGCCACTCGTACAGGTGCGCGTACATCAGCCGCCCCGTTTCGCACGGGCGTCCATGATCTTCACGAAGGAGCGACCTTGGATTTCTTCGAGGGTGAGCCCGGTGGCCGAGATCTCATCCATGGTGCAGGCGCCGCTGTTCAGCGCGCGAAGAAAGTAGTTGAGCAGGCCCTGACCGGTGGCGGCGTCGTCGAAGACATCGCCCACGAGGGTGGCTTGGGCGGCCTTGGCGACGAAGTTGGCGAGGCGAATGGAGGCGCTGTCCAGGCCCTCCAAGAAGAAGGTGAATCCCGCCGCGTAGCGAATGGCGAGCTGCCCGGGATGTAGGTCCCAGCCTTGGTCAAAGCCGCCTTCGAGGGAGTGGCGGATGTGGCCGTACGCCAGCTTCCACGCCTGAAAGACCACGGCGCGATTCTCGGCCAGCTGGGCTTCGGTGAGGTCTTTTCCACGGTGGGGACCGACCGGCATCACGTTGGTGGCGCCATCCGACAAGAAGATACCCGTGCCCGCATACGACACCTGCATCATGTGCTTGGCGAAGTCGCAGACAGGATGGTCCATGCGCTGCTGATCGGCGGTGACGCTGCACGACGCGGTGTAGTCATAGGTGCCGAAGTGGGCGCCGGTGCACCGACCCCGGGCCGCTTGAAGCAACAGCGGCATGTTGGACGCGCCGCCGGCGGTAAAGATGCTCTGGGTGAGCTCAATCATCAGCTCGATCTTCAAGCACCCGTTGGCCAGGCCGTGTACTTCTTCGAGCTGGTCGAGCAGGTCGGCGAGGGCGGTCACCTGGGCGGCGATGGGGATCTTGGGCAGGGTAATCACGAAGTTTTCGGGGAGTTGTCCGCCAGACGCTTCGAGCAGCGTGGAGATGAACAGGTTGAGGGTACGCACGCTGCGGTGCTTCAGTTCCTCGTTCAGCGGCTTGATGCGGATACCGATGAACGGCGGCAGGATGCCCTCGGCCATGCCCCGGGCCACTTCCTTGGCGGTGCGGATGGCGGTGGCGTCTTCTTCGTCGTCGGGGCGGTTGCCGTAGCCGTCTTCGAAGTCGATGCGGAAGTCTTCGACGGCCTCGGCCTCGAGCTTGGCGCGCACCCGGGCGTACACCGCGTCGGCCAGGTGCTCGGGGATTCCGACGGCCTCACGCAGATCTGCGGCGGTGGGTGCATAAGCGTTGAGGTGTCGGAGGGCGAGCTCGCCGAGCTTGCGGGTGGTCTCTGCCTTATACAGCTGGGCGCCGCCGTACACGGTGTGCAGTGGCTGACGCTGGGTGGACTCGCCGGGGTAACGCACGGCGTAGGCAAGGTTGGCCTGTCCGAGTCGTTCGAGAACTTGGGTGGGGTCGAAGGGGCTCATTTCAGCTTCCGCGGTAGGTAGAGTAGCCGTAGGGGCTTAACAGTAAGGGCACATGGTAGTGCTGGTCGGTGGCCACGATTTCGAAGGGGACCGGGACGTACGGGTAGAAGCCCAAGGTGCCATTGGCGGCAAAGTAGGCGCCGGTGTCGAAGGTCATTCGGTACACACCGGCCGTGAGGGTGCCTTCTTCCATGAGATTGGCCACGCGGCCATCGCCGTTGGTGACGGCAGAGGTGATCGTGACCCAACCATCGGCGGTCTTGCGCTCAAGGGTGATGGGCAGGCCGGCCGCGGGGCTGCCCGTGGCGGTGTCGAGGACGTGGGTGGTAATTGGGCTCAAAGGAGCTTCTCCAGTCGTAATCGGGTGATCTTGGCCTGCTCTCCCGCGGCGATGCGCAGCTCGTATTCGGCCGCGTTGTCTTTGCGGGCTTTGAGGGCCGTGAGCATCTGGCCGGCGGTCTTTCCGGTGGCGCAGATGATGAAGGTGTAGCCATACTTGGCCAAATACGCAGCGTTTTCGGATGCAAGCTCGGTGAGCGTGCTCTCGTGAGCGCCCGCCACGCCCGCCTGTTCGTTTTCTGACAGAGACGCGGTCGCGGCGAACTTCTTGCGGAGCTCGGCCACGTCGCCGCCAATCGGAGGATGGTGAGTGAACGCCTGGCGCCAGTCGGTCTCGTCGAGGTGCCACCAGAGGTCGGCCGCGGTGCCCTGGAGGGCCGCCATGGACGCAAACGGCGCCGCTTGGGCCATCCTCTGGGCCCAGCGGATAGCGCCGCAGCAGCGCAGGAAGTGGGCTTCGAGTTCGGCCCCTTGCAAGGCGTTCAGCTTCGCGAGGCCAACCTCGGAGAAGCCCTGATCGACGGCCTCTCCGTGAACCCGCATCCGAGAGACCCCACCACAGGGGAACACATTGAGGCGAACGTGCGTAAACGGCTGTTCTGCGGCGATCTGGAAGGTGCGCCGGGCGTGCGCCACCATCCGGGTCTGGGGCATAATCTCGGCCCAATCTGGGGACGCGAGCAGGCCGACCACAGGCGCCTTGGGCCAATAGATGCCTTCGAGGGAGCAGCGGTCGGGGAAGTTGCCGTTGAAGTGGTTGGTATCCAGCTCGATGTGGTCGACCACACCGGGCACGCCCAGCTCCACTACGGTCCAGTCGTGGCCATCGCCGCGACGTCGACGAGACTCCCAGCCGCCGCCCATGGTCTCGGCCCGCTCGGGAAGCAACAGGTTGTTGGCGTCGCCGAAGAACATGTCGGAGCACGCGCTGACCCGGCCGCCATTCAGGGCCGACGCCAGATCGGTGGTACCGGAGACCGCCGCCGGTTGCGGCGTTCCGTAGGCGCGCAGCCGGGCCACGCCGCCGTCTGGGTAGATGTTCAGGCGCAGGTGCGTCCAGGTTTGGCCCTTGGGAACACCAAAGTAGTTGTGCGAGCCCCGTTGAAGCGGAGACTGACCCAAGATCTGCGTCCACTTCACCTCGTCGCGGAGCTGTTCCGGCGTGGTTCCATCCGGCGCATTGCAAGCGTCCAACGATGCGTAAGGCGGGTGGTTGCCCATAAAGTGGGCCGTGTCGATGTCCACGCCCGAGATTTGACCCGGAACCCCAAGGGCCAGAATGCACCAGTCGTGGCCGGGAACCCGTCGGCGACGAGACTCCCAACCGTCCATCCACTTCCCGTTCGGCGTAAACAGATCGGGCTTGAAGACCGGCTCGGAGGTGAGCAGGAGGTTGGACATCTCAGCGAAGAAGTCATCGCTGGTGAGAAGCGCTTGGCCGCCGAGGGCAGCAGAAGCGAGGTCGACGAGACCGGTGAATGCGTTGTGAGACATGACCGGGATTCTCACACTGCCGTGGGGGTCCGGGCAAGGGCCTTTCCGCTGGGACCGTGGTGCTGACCGTCCCAGACCCGCTCGCCACGCAGCCAAGTGCGGTGAACCCGGCCCTGAACCGACCGTCCAAGATACGGCGTGACCTTGTGTCGATGGAAAATATCGCCTTCCGCAATCGTCCAGGTTTCCTCTGGGCTCCAAGCGATTAGGTCGGCGTCAGCGCCAACCGCCAACCGACCCTTCGCCGGGAAACCGAGGAAGTCCGCCGGTGCCTGGGACATCCACCTAGACACATCGGCGATGGAGAACCCCCGCTGTTGGGCCTCGGTCCAGATGTTCGACAAGCCCAACTGGAGCGAGGCGATGCCACCCCAGGCGTCCATGAAGTCGCCGCGCTCGGGCAGCTTGAGGTGTGGCGTACACGGCGAGTGGTCCGAGATAACAAAGTCGATGATGCCGTCGGCAAGCCCCTTCCAGAGCAGCTCGCGGTTCTCGGCTTCGCGGATGGGCGGCGAGCATTTGTAGGCCGTGTTGCAGTCGGGGACCTCTTGGGCGGTGAGGCAGAGGTAGTGCGGACAGGTCTCGACCGTGATCGGCAGGCCCTCGGCCCGGGCGGCGGCCAGCAAGGGCAACGCAGTCGACGACGAGAGGTGCACGATGTGGACCCGGCAGCCAGTGTCGCGGACCAGCCGAATCATCATCGCGATGGCTTCGTCTTCCCAACGTTTGGGCCGGGACGCGAGGTACTTCGCGTAGCTCTGCGGGGCAAGCTCGTCTTCGGGGGCGCCCAAGTCGAGCTCGGCGTGAACCAACAACGGCACTCCAAGCTCGGCCAAGATGGGCATGGCGATGCGTAGATCGGCTTCGGTGGCGTTTGGAAAGTCGTCGATGCCCGAGTGACAGAGGAAGGCCTTGAAGCCGCAGATTCCGTTCTCCACCATGGGCCGCAGCTGGTCGGCATTACCGGGGACCACACCGCCCCAGAATCCGCAATCTACCCAGAGTCTACCAGCAGATGCCCGGCGTTTGATGGTTAACGCCTCGTCGGAAGTGGTGACGGGGATGCAGTTGAGCGGCATGTCGACCACTGTGGTGATTCCCCCTGCTGCGGCGGCTCGGGTGGCCGTTTCGAAGCCCTCCCACTCGGTGCGACCGGGCTCGTTGATGTGCACGTGGGTGTCGACCAGGCCGGCCATCAGCACGCGGTCGCCCAGCATCTCGACGGGTAGGTCGGTGGGCACTTCATCGAGAATGGCGTCGATGCGCCCTCCTCGGACAACGACGGTGGCGGGCTTAAGGTGGCCGTCTAGGAGGACCCGACGGCTGTGGAGGGCGAATTTCATGATGAGTGAGCGTCCTATGGGGTGGCCATCCAAGCGTCGTAAGCCTGGATGTCTTCGAGGATGTAGTGCGAGATGAACAGCGCGTTGGTTCGGACCAGTAGGCTGTGAGGCCACTCGTAGGGGGTCTGTCCATGCGCGCGCTGCAGGTCGTGGATGTCGGCCCGGGCGGGAAAGGCCTGGTGAACACGATCGGTGTTGTACTTCTTCTGCCAGCGCTGTTCGCGTTCGAGGCTCAGAAAAAAGTCCACACCAAACGGCCGCTCGGCGACCCAGGTGGTGTCGGGAGAGGGCGGTTCGAGGCTGTCCATCGCGTCGATTTGGGCCTGACTGCACACCGCGTCGCGAGCGAGGGCAAAGAACACCTCTTCGGACCTAGGGCGAAGGCGCTCGTAGGACTCGTCTAGCGACTGGTGGTGTTCGACGGCCCAACTGCGCACTGAGTCGGCCACCCCGAGGCCCACAATGAGGTCGACGTAGCTGCCCCGAGTTCGCAGCGCTTGGCCGAGCTGAAGTAACTTTGGCGCCGAGGCCGCCGCTTGGTCGCTGGCCAGCACGGCGAGGGTAAAGCCGATCACCTTAGGGACACCACGCGAATCGCAGACTTCGCCGATCGTTCCCGCGACCGTCCAGTCGTCCAGGGCCGCCAGCAGGGGCGCTACCGGAGGTCGCTCGGCGGCGTCCAGATCGAGCCAACGCTCGTGGCCCAGGGCCACCATCTGGTCAAACGCCGCGCCGTCGCCGCCCTCGGCAACCTTAGCCCAAGCCTGAACCTGCACCCAGCGGGCGTCTACGCTGGCGTCGGACTCGTCGGGAGGCAGGGTCCACGGGCGAATCGCGCTGAAGTAGTAGCCACTGACGGCCAGTAAAACCAAGCCATTCAGCATCGCCAGGGCATAGCGAGCCTTTGCTTGATTGTTCAGCGGAAGGGAAGACATGGAGGGTGACTAACCCCTCCTACGTCAAGCGCATCCAGGGCATATTCCATTCGGTATCAAGTGTGCAGATGCCAAGTCGACCCAGCCGACGCAAGGGTGTGTGCTCGGCCGAGTTCCACGTAACGTCCGAGACCACCCAACTGCCGCGCCAACGACTCCCAGTTCCTCGACACCAGTGACCAGAAGCTCCTCACCGCCCTCTAGCCTGGGCGAACCGCCGACTTCGATGCTATCTTGGATTCTATGTGGTTTTCCCTGCTCCTGCTGTGCCTGCCCGCGTTGGCGAACGGCGACACCTTCGTCAAGCCCCAGCGCACCGCGCCGGTCGAGCAGCAGGCCATTGACCGGTACGTCAGCCTATTCGACAGCGTGTTGGTCCGAAAGCTCGGCCGAAAGACACTCCAGAACCCCACCGACCTCCAGCTCGAAGACCCTGGTGATTTCCTGGGCGGCGCGGCCGGCGAGGCCGCCATGGACTGGTCGTTCTGGGCCGTTCGGCGACTGCCCACTCCCACATTGAGCCTGCCCAGGCTCCAGCGCCAAACCACCCCAAAGACCCCAGCGCAGGCTGTGCAAGCCGAGCCGCGCGACCCGAACGTCGAGGTCACCCACCGCACCTCCCGCAGCGTCTCATCCAAGCGTCGCCCAGCCTCCCTCAACCTCGGTCTTAGCCCCCGGCTCCCAGCGGCCGGGTCCGACCAGCCCATCGACGCCACCGTCCTGGCCAACGGCCGAGGACTCGGGCTGTCCGCCTGGCGACTCAGCTCGCAGCCCATCGCCAGATCCTGGTCGGTGTGGATGCGCCGAGACCTGAGTCGAGGATTGTCCCTGGTTGCGTCCGCCGACTCCGCGCCTAAGCAACCCGAGCTCGGCGGCTTGTCGGGTGGCGCCATTCTCAAGGTTCCCGGAAACAGCTGGCGCGTCTACGTCCACTACGACCACGCGCCATCCCGCAAGCTCACCGAAACGGAGCACAAGATGGCCCTCACGCTCTCGATGTCGCACGCCAAGACAAGAAAGCCATGACCACGCACGACGTGAGCGGGGAGCGGTGCGGCAGAACCTGAATGCCATTCCTCGCGATCACCGAAAGACCCGCCCCCCATCCCAGAGCCTCACTCGGGCTATGCTTCCTCCCTAACGGTGACGGAGACTCCCCATGCCCCATATTTCTGCAGCGCTGACTCGCTGGAAAGGTACCTGTGGCCTCAAGCAAGTCCGCAAAGGCTTCAGTTTCGATAAAGAGCACGATCAACTGTTCGCGCTTGGTTGGCCCCACATGCGCTTCCTCACCGATGAAACGGTCGATGGTTACAAAATGGGCATGACAATGCTCCGCGAGACTGACTTCAGCATCGACATGGTCCTTCCACGTCAGCTCGCCAGTGGCCTGTTGCGGGCGTGGGAAGTTGGAGAGCTCTTTATCATCGCGCCCGGCGTTCGCGAAATCCGCGACGAAGTTCAGAGCGCGCTGTGGAACACCGACCCCTTCACTCAACGAGAAATTAAAGCGCTGATTCACGCTCGAATGACCGATCGCTCGGCCCTGTGGTCCGACAGCCGGGCCTCCGAATCCATGGTGCTTTACGCCGAGGCGCTCACCAAAACCGAATGGGTGGCCGAGGCCATCCTAGAGGCCCTCGAGGACATGAAGAGCGACCAGCTGTGGGAGTCCGTGCCCACACAGTCGCTGATCACCTACCAGCTGGGTTTCCTGTTGCTTCGCCTGCCACAGGCCACCGCAAACAACATCAGAATCCGTCTACACGACATTCTCGATAGCCCCTGGGGACTGGGTCGAAACGACGGTACCAGCTCACCGAATACCGCATCCCACTTGCGTGCCATTGCGCTCATCCTCGGTGGCGCCGAAGCAGCCGAAGACCTCACCGATCACGACTTACGCTGGTACGGTCACATCACCAACGGGCCCAAGACAATAAAGATGCGCGCCATGATCAACCGCAGCTTCACCCGGCCCGACGCACGGCTGATGTTCCTTGGCGGCGTGGAGCTCCTCGACACCCGGGTGGGCAAGTGGTGGGCGAATCTCTCCCCAACCGACCAGCGCTGGTTCTTCCACCAGATCAGCCCCATCCAGGCGCCCCAGGTGGTGTCGTTGATGGCGCGTATGGCCCTCGACGACACCTCGGTCAACAAACTGGCCAAGGCCTGGGCCGTAACCCACGCCGCGTACGCCACCCCCATCCTTAAGGTGCTGGCCGAAAAGAGCGTGGCCGGGGCCCAAGCGCTCCTAGATCACATCGATCCCGCATGACGGGATCGGTGCCGCGAAGGATATCGCCGGTAAGTGCGCCCTCGACCTAGGCCGCGATATTGGTCGTAGTGTAGGCTATACCTGGAATATAGCGTCGCAACACAATCAGCCTACCAGACGACCGCACGCTCACCGCTCACCGCCGGGTTCACATCCGGGTTCTGCAGCTCGGGAATCATCGAGCAGCAGGCCGCCGCCGGATCGCCAGACGCCGCCAATGACCCCATCCAGTATTCATTGCCGGGATATGCGTTGGCGTCCCAAGCGTACTGGGCCACCAACAGCTTGCCAGCGTCGACTCCGGTGAGCTTGGCCGCAGGATCGCGCTTCGAGAAATGGATTTGAACGTCGTTGACCGGCGCTCCGTCCGCGAGCCCACCACCACTAGTCGACTCGCCAAACCAGGAGAAATCGACGTCCGCCAATCCGGGCAACGACACCGTCTCCAAGACGTCTCGATAGACCCGTAGCATCAGCTCACGCTGCACCGGCGACAGCTGCCAGACGCCCAACCCAAGCCCAACTGCATGGGCATACGCTTGTTTACCCTCGCTTATCGCCCGGTCATTGGCCTCGCGCAGGAAGGGCTCAACGCTCATCCTCATCCGCGCACGGTACGCATGGGCGTCGAGCAAGCCGGATCCAACCTGGCGATACCGGTCACTGGTGTCTGACTTGGCTTCCTCGTACGTGGGAAGGTGGGACAGGCCATACAGCTTGGCCCAAATCTTCAGCGCAGCCGAACCGGGAACGGTTCCGCTCGGACCATAGCCGTTCTCTGCCCGGTTCTGTCCCGGCGTCACCAGCATGTGCTGCCACTCCATTCGGCCCGCGCGTTCGAACCGCGCGCCCACCAACCCCACATAGATTCCGCGGTCTTCGAAGCTTCCTGGCGACCCTGTCTCGCCCCGATTGAATCGACCGCCGGCGTTGATGAAGTGAGTGGGCACCGACACGCCCACCAGGGCCGACCACGCCATCTCATCGTAGCTAAGTAGGTTGCTGAGCAGCAGGTCTGGACCCTGGTGAGTTGTGCCGATCTCGTCGAAGCCGCCACTTCCACTCCGGCCCTCTCGCAGCAAGAACGCGTCCGCCGAGGTGAGGAAGGCCAGCGGTCGACAACGCAGCAGTCGGGTCAGAAGTCCGCGTACGTCCATGTCTTTGTAGAGGTCCTGCTGGATAACCGCACCATGGGCTCGCCGATCGGCCAACCACGCTTCCATCGCGTCGTACGCGTCCCGGTGAACGATGGGCCGCACGGTGGCTGCATGGGCGGCGACTTCTTCCGAACGATGGGCAAAGACGGCCATTCGATTGGCGCGGGTAGGCATCTCGTAAAGACAATGCAGGGGCGCCACGCTGTACCCAAGTCGGCGGCATCAGGCGGCGTTTTTCGGCGAACCGGGCGCTGACCAAGACTTGGACGACCTGGGCGCCGCCATCACGCGTCTGGTTCGTTTGGCCGATGGGTAAAGCTTCGGTCTCCAGCGCTAAACGGGGCGACGGTATCGCCTTGTCCTGAAAGCTTCCAGCGCGTAGTCAGCAGGCCGTCGACGCCGACTGGACCACGGGCGTGGATGCGTGAGGTAGAGATGCCGACCTCGGCGCCCAGGCCGAACCGATAGCCGTCCGCGAAGCGGGTGCTGGCGTTGTGGAAGATGCAGGCGCTGTCGACCGCCGCCAGGAAGGTATCGGCCGTCTGCTGATTTCCGGTGATGATGGCCTCTGTGTGGCCGCTTCCGTTGGCGTGGATGTAGTCGACGGCCTCGGGCAGGTCGCCGACGATCTGTACCGTACAGGCCAGGTCGCCGTACTCGTGACGGAGCGCGGGCGCGTTGGGAAGGTCGGCTGGGCCATTCGGGCCCCGATGCAGCACTACGCCAGCCTCGCGAAGGTGGTTCAGCAGGGCGCCCGTGTGGGGCCAATCCCGGTGAATGAGCACGGTCTCCATGGCGTTACAGGCTGCCGGATAGTCGCACTTTGAGTCGATGACCAGCCGGCGAGCCATGGCGGGCTCGGCGTCGACGTCCACCAACACATGACAGACGCCGTCCGCATGGCCGAGCACCGGAATGCGCGTGTTGGACTGAATGTGCCGGACCATCGCACCCGAACCGCGAGGGATGACGAGATCGATAAGGTCGTCGAGGGCAAGCAGGTCGGAGATCTGTTCGCGTGTTTGCACAAGGCATATCGCGCCCGCGGGTACGTCCGGGGCGAGGGCCTCGGTGATGACCTTGTGCAGGACGGCGTTCGACCGGGCCGCCTCGCGCCCACCCTTGAGGATCAACCCGTTTCCGCTGCGCAGGGCCAACGCGGCCACCTGGGGCAAGGCGTCGGGACGGCTCTCGAAGATGACCAACAGGACGCCCAAGGGTGCGGTGACCTGCTTGAGGTTCAGGCCGTCGGCGAGCTCGGTGCTGCGGACCACGCGGCCGAGGGGTTCGGAGGCGTTCGCTAAGCCTCGAATACCGTCGGAGAGCGCCTGCAGCTTGGCGGCGGTGAGGGCGAGTCGTTTGGCCAGGGCGCTGGAGAGGGTTCCCGCTTCGACCGCCAGGCGACCGGCTTCGACGTCGATGGCGTTCTCGGCGAGGATCTCGACGCGCCGGTCTTGGAGCACATCGGCCACCCGAGCGAGAACGGCGCTTCGATGGCGGCTGCTCAGACCGGAGAGGATGCGCCCGGCACGACGGGCCTCGGCCGCTTGTTCACGTAGATTCATGGTGCTTCTCCATCCAGGATGACCATATTATCGCGGTGGACCAGGGCCTTGTTCCGACCCGACTGCCCCACCATTTGCCGCGCGTCATCAGCGTTAACGGCCACAGTTCCTCGGGCGAATTCTCTCCCGCACACAATGCGCACCACGGCGCCCGCCGCAAACGCGCCGCTGACCGACACCACGCCAGCGGGCAATAGGCTGGCTTTTCGATCCACCATAGCCTGACGCGCGCCTTCGTTTACCGTCACCGTTCCCTGGGGTGCCGTTGCGAACGCCATCCAGCTGCGGCGACGAGACATGGCCTCACCCGCGGGGAACACCGTGCCCACATCGTCTCCGCGGAAGACCTTGCGCAACACATCGCCGTCGAAGCCGCTGGCGATCACCGTGTGCACGCCGCCGCGGGCCGCAACCTGTGCCGCCGCCATCTTCGCGGCGATTCCGCCGCGTCCGCCCGGGGAGATGGCGCCGATTTGAACAGATTCACCATGATACACCGAGATTCGCTCGGCACCCGGGGTTCCGGGCGGTCCGGTGAGCACACCAGATACGTCGGACAGCAGCACCAACGCGTCTGCGCCGATTCCCGTGGCCACCAGCGCAGCCAATCGGTCATTATCCTCGAATATACGGCCATCTTCGGCGAACTGGTCGCTCATCACGTCGTTCTCGTTGATCACTGGGATGGCGCCAAAGCCGATCAGCCGCTCGAGGGTGCCGATGAGGCCCACATGGTGTTCGCGGGGGTGAAAGTCGGACTCGGTCGGCAGCACCTGAGCAACTCGGTGCCCCATTCGCCGAAACAGCTCGTCGTACATCGCGATCAGCGCGCCCTGCCCCGCCGCAGCACAGGCCCGCTTGTCGAGGGCGGTGACCGGTCGCTTTGCCAATCCCAATCGCTCGGCCCCCAGTCCGATAGCGCCGCTGCTCACCAAGACCACTTCGCGCGTAGGACATCCACGCGTGGGGTCTCCGATCCTCAGCTCGTGGATCTGTTCGACCAGCCCACCCAACCTTCCAAGAGCGACGCGGCGATCCACCCGCGTAACCACCCCAGTCCCTACCTTACTGACCCCGCGCGTTGCACGACTCAACTGCGATCTTGCTGTATCTACCATCGACGGTGATTAACCCGGGCGCAACGCGGGTCGATGAGGTAATTAATAGATATCAGGCGAGATCGATGAGCGACGTTCAAATTCCGCTGGCACGGCCAATACAGCGGTACTTCACCCCAGACGAAGCCAATGTGCTTCTGCTCGAGTTGCGTCCCCTCCTCCACGCCTTGGTCGAGGTCATCATCAACGCCGAAGAGGTCGCCGAGCTCCTCGAGGCCACCGCGCACCCGAACGAGCGCGCCGCCATCAACCGCGACCTCGAAGAGCTGCGTATCGCCACCCGCGACCAACTGGGTGAAATCATCACACACGGTGTGCTACTCAAGCGAATCCAGCCCATACTCCTCGACTTTCCCGCACAACACAACGGCCAGGACGTCCTGCTCTGTTGGCGCGAGGGAGAGTCCGAAGTGGCCTGGTGGCACCCCATCCACACCGGCATTCGCGGACGTCGCCCCGTGGCCGACGAAGCACCACTTTCGTGGGAGTATTGGAGTTAACGAAGCAAATCCGATTCCGTTCGAGTCCGCGTAGGCGTTTGGGCTAGGTTGCCCCCTTACCGGAGACTGGATGCGAATCGCGATCCCTTGTGAAGTAGCGGAATTAGAACGTAGAGTCGCCGCCACCCCCGATACGGTGGCGCGGATGATCAAAATGGGCTTCGAGGTCCATGTACAGGCCGGCGCCGGAGCTGCAGCCTCATACACCGACGCAGCATACGTCGCGGCCGGTGCCACCATGGTCAACGACATCGAGTCGTTGTGGTCTGGGGCACAGATCATCTGCAAAGTGAAAGCGCCCAATGACGCAGAAGTCGAACGATTATCTGAGGGCCAGTTGGTCATCAGCATGCTCTGGCCCAAGCAGAACAAGGCGCTTCTCGAAGCCATCGCCGCCAAAGGTGCATCGGCTATCGCCCTAGATAAGATCCCTCGGATCAGCCGCGCTCAAAAGATGGATGTGCTCTCATCTATGGCGAACATCGCTGGTTACCGCGCAGTTCTAGAAGCAGCTCACACCCTGCCGCGTTTCTTCGGTGGGCAGATTACGGCCGCCGGCAAGACGCCGCCAGCCCGGGTGCTCATCATCGGCGCAGGCGTGGCTGGACTGGCCGCTATCGGCGCTGCACGCGGACTGGGCGCCGACGTCTGGGCGTTCGACACCCGCGAGGCCACTCGCGAACAAGTCGAGTCCATGGGCGGCAAGTTCCTAGAGCTCAAGTTCGAGGAATCTGGTGAGGGCAAGGGCGGGTACGCCAAGTTGATGAGCAAAGAGTTCATCGAAGCCGAGATGGCCCTGTTCAAGAAAAACGCGCCCAAAATCGACATCGTGATCACCACCGCGCTCATCCCGGGCCGCGCCGCCCCCCTGCTGTGGAAGGCCGAGCACGTCGAGCTAATGAAGCCCGGCAGCGTGGTGGTCGATATGGCCGCGGTCCAAGGTGGAAACTGCGAAGTCACGGTGCCTGGCGAGCACCACATCCACAAAGGCGTGCACATCCTGGGCTACACCGACCTCACCAGTCGACTCCCCAATCACGCCAGCCAGTTTTTCGCGCGCAACATCACCCACCTGCTCTCCGACATGGGTGGCGCTGAAAACTGGGCTATCAACCTCGAAGATGAGGTGGTCCGTGGCGCAATCGCCGTCCACAATGGCGAGCTTGTTCCGCCACCACCGCCACCCGAACCGTCGCCGCAAAGGGCCGTTCCGGCCCAGCAGGTCGTGGTCAAGGCCAAGGTCGCGAAGGTGGTCGCACCGCCAGCTAGCCACGCCACAGTCACCGCAAGCGTTCTGGGCCTGTCCCTGTTGCTCGCTATCGCCGGCAACTACGCCCCCGACGAGGGCGGTCTATTGCAGCACCTCACGGTGTTCGTGTTGGCCTGCTTCGTCGGTTGGCAGGTGGTCTGGAATGTCACCGCAGCCCTGCACACGCCTCTCATGTCCGTCACCAACGCCATCAGCGGCATCATCGTCGTTGGCGGCATCATTCAAGCCGGTAGCGGGAACTTCGACACCGCCGCCATTCTCGGGGCGGTCGCCATCTTGTTCGCATCCATCAATATCGCAGGTGGTTTCTTGGTCACCCAGCGCATGCTCGCAATGTTTAGGAGGTAGAAAAATGGAAAACGCACTTACTGTCGCCTATCTCATCTCCGCCGTTCTGTTCATCATGAGCCTCAGCGGACTCGCCAGCCAAGAGACCGCCGGCCGCGGCAACCTGTACGGCATGCTCGGCATGGGTATTGCCCTCGTCGCCACCATGATTTTGGTCATGACCGGCGATGGTTCACCCATGCTTATTGTCCCGGCCGTCGTCGTCGGTGGGGCCATCGGAGCCGCCGCCGCCGCTCGGGTGTCCATGACCTCCATGCCCGAATTGGTGGCCATGCTCCACTGTTTTGTAGGCTTGGCTGCTGTTCTGGTAGGCATCTCCACACACTTGGCCCCCGGCGGGCACGAGATGTCCATCGCCGCCCAGCTCATCCACAACGTGGAGATCTTCGCCGACGTGGCCATCGGCGCCATCACCTTCACAGGCTCCATCATCGCCTGGGCCAAACTGTCCGGCCGCATGGGCGGAAACCCGATGCTGCTGCCTGGTCGCCACCTGCTCAACGCCGTGGCGGTCCTAACCATCTTAGCGCTTTGCGTACCCTTCTCTATGGACACAGCCCCAGGTGCCCTCACCTGGCTCTTGGTCATGACCGGTGTGGCTTGCCTGCTGGGAATGCACTTGGTCCTCGCCATCGGTGGCGCCGACATGCCCGTGGTCGTCAGCCTGCTCAACAGCTACTCCGGCTGGACCGCCGCCGCGGCCGGTTTTATGCTCGAAAACGACCTCCTCATTGTCACCGGTGCCCTGGTGGGTAGCTCGGGTGCCATCCTGTCGTACATCATGTGCAAGGCCATGAACCGCTCTATCTGGAACGTGGTGTTCGGCGGCTTTGGCACCGACGCGAAAGCGGCGCCCTCCGCACCCGCCGGCGACACCCCACAGGGCGAAGTCGACGCCATCGAAGTGGACGAGCTCGCTGAGCTGTTGGCCGAGGCCCGCGATGTCATCGTTATCCCCGGATACGGCATGGCGGTGGCCCAAGCCCAGCACACCGTGCACGAGTTCGCCCAGACCCTCAAGGGACGTGGATGCCGTGTTCGATTCGCCATCCACCCCGTCGCGGGACGCCTTCCCGGTCATATGAACGTACTCTTGGCCGAGGCCGGCGTGCCCTATGACACCGTCCTCGAGATGGAAGAAATCAACGAAGATTTTCCCAAGTGTGACGTCGTGATGGTCATCGGCGCCAACGACATCGTTAACCCCGGTGCGCTTGACGACGCCTCCAGCCCGATCTACGGAATGCCAGTCCTGGAGTGCTGGGATGCCAAGGTCTGCGTGGTGCTTAAGCGGTCCATGCGGGTCGGTTACGCCGGTGTTCAGAATCCGTTATTCTTCCACGACCGCACCCGGATGTTCTTCGGCGACGCCAAAGACAACATGGACAAATTAGTCGTGAGCCTGAAGACCGCCTTGGCGGCCTAGTCGTCGATTTTAGGCCGATGCCCCGCGAGGCTTGGTGATCGCCAGTCGATAACTGCGAGAACCTTTTCGGGCCATCGTCGACAGCTCAAGCACCTCTTGGTTGGCGTCTTCGAGCACAGCGAGGAAGTCTTCTTGGTAGGTGACCGTACCAAACTCGATGGTCGTGAGCTTCTTTAGCAACGGCTTGGCGCGCTCTGCAAACTTACTGCGCCTGTCTTGAAAGGTCTGGGTGAAGAAGATGCGGCCACCAGGCTTCAGCAGCGCACTTACGTGTTTGAGTGCCCGGGCGGGGTCAGGCATGAGCATGAAACTAGCGCTGAAATAAACCGCGTCGTAAGGGCCACCCTGGTGGTCGTAGACAGACTCCAAGATGACATCGACGTTTTCGACGAGGTCGTTTTTGTACATCGAGAGCTGGGCGCGCTTGACGTAGTCGCGATCGATGTCGACCCCCGTGATGCACAGCCTCTTTGAACGCACCAAACCAGCGTTTTCGACCAGTGCAACACCGGTTCCGATTCCCACGTCTAAGAGATGGCAGTTCTGGCCCACGTGATCGAGCACACTGCCGTACCACTTTCCCGTCAGAGGACCGATCGCTTTGTCGTAGATCCAGGCGCGCAATGTCGCTCTCCCAAGAGCAGAAAACGTCGTCTATCGAGCGGCTCAAAGATGCGCCACCCAGCGGACACAGAGTGTTGTAACGTTTCGCTATGTCGACCATCAAAGATGCCACTCAAGCCCGCGCCACCAAGCAACTCCAGGCACTCGTCCAAGCTCAAACACCGCTGCCTTGGGCAAACGCCAAAACGCTGGTCGCTGGCCATCCGCGCTCCGGCGCAAGCGGTAATTCGTATGCCGGCTTTTCAAGGTGGATACTGTGGACTCATGCGGCCACATTCGGATATACAAGCCCCGTATGGTTTACAGCCAAAGCGGCCATGCGGGCGGGCGGCACCCTTCGCGAGGACCACGAGATCGTCAAAATTCCGGGCACCTCTCTGGTCAACGTCGATGCGGTCAACGACCTCGAATTTCCGACCCCCGAGACCGATAACGCGCTCGCTGTCGAACGAGTCAACGACCTGGTTAACTTTCTCGGCATCCCCGTCCGAACCGGCCGAACTGCAGGGTATAGCCAGAACACGGGCGCCATCAATATTCCGGCGATCAAAGACTTCGACGGCCCGGGACAGCGCGCCGCGACCCTCCTCGCCAAGGTCATTCTCTGGACACGGGACGAACGAAGGATCGACCGAGAAACTGACGAAATCGAGGGCATTATCGAGGTGTTGGGGAGCGCCCTGCTCGCCACGACGCTCCGCCTAGGCGCCTCGACCGCCACCGACATAGATTGGGCCAAGCTCTTTTCCGAACAGCCGCAGAATTTCTGGGACGCCATTCCCCACGCCGAACGCGCCGCCGAGTACGTGCTCAACTTGATTCACCCCGACCTCGCGACCGAAATTTCCGCACTCGAATCTGGCGACACCCCCAAGCGACCCGTTTCCGCAGGTACCGCAGCCGATCGCATCACCTCTCTGGGTCAGATGCTGCTGATCACCGAAGATGAATTCGTCCAGGAAGATCACATCCTAGATCGCGAGCAACCCCTGATCCTTGGCGATTCTGCTGGCGAAGTGCTGCACACCTTCCTCACCCATTTCTCTCACGAAGAACCCAAACGACGCAAAAACCCTCCCTTGGCGGCCTGGCTCGCTGGCGGACCCGGAACGGGCCGGAACCAAGTACTCGCGGCGCTCGAGGCCCTCTTTCGCACCGGTGGAACCGACCTCAGCGGCACGCACGTCTCCACGGACGGACACACCAACCTCCTTGGCATCATCGACAGAATTTGGGGCGACCAAAACCTCAACATCCTGCCCTGCCGGCTGCCCACCTATGTCGACGTGCACCACAACCGGGCCATCCCCACCGCGTGCCTCCAGGCATTCCACGCTCGCTTTGGTCTATCTCCGGTGCTCTGGGTCGCCCGACTCGAGCACCGACTGCTCCGGTCCGGCGAGTACGACGACTTCGTCGAGGCCTTCGAGGCCAAGACCTCCCGGAAGTGGCGAGGCGACGCACATCGCGCCCCTGACGCCGTTCGCGAGGCCATCATCTCCGCGCTTGGCGGCGCAGAGAAAGGCGCTCGCAAGCGGCTAAACCACTACCAAAATACGCGCGAAACTGCAAGTTGGCAGGCGCTAATGGACGAAGCAAATTGGTCGCTTAGTCACCTCAGGCCCGGCAATCCGGTCCCCAGCAAGAAGGCCATCGACGACCGCCATAAACGGCGCGTCCTTTTCGTCATTGACTTCGCGTCAGCCCTCGAGAGCAACGACCCCTCCGCACGCGGCTGGTTGCGTCGTTGCTTGGCCGGAATCCCGGCTCGAATGCAAGAAATGGCAAGGCGATCCCATCGGCCATTCTGGTTCCTCATGACCCCCGATGTGTCGCTCAAAGAGCTCGCAGAGCTTGCACAATGGCAGACGAAGGTGCGCAGCTCCCAGTTGAACGTAGACCTAGACTCCAACCCGGTCACCGCGTCCTTCGGACACCAGCTGCTGGCCAAGTCTCCCAGCGCATGCCGCCCATTGTACCAGCTTTACGCCCAAAACAAGTCTGATCTCGAGCAACTGTCCCATGTCCAGGGCTTGTCCATTCCGCAGATTCACAACCGAGAACAGCTCCTCGAGTCGTTCCCGTTCTTGCCGCCCGTGCTGCCGGTCGCCCAAGCCATCCTCGACACCTACGCCGGCGAAAAAGACAGCCTACCCCTGTCTGCGCTGGTCAAAAAGGCCATCGACGAGCACTTCTTCGCCCCACCTGATCGCTTCATCCCCCTCGACGTATTGCTTGAACCTGTCGAACAGTTGCTCGAACAGGCGTCGGCCAACGTAAACACCAGCGCACGAATCTTCATCGGTACACCCAACACCATCACGGTCGCCGCCCATCAACGCGCCTTCAGTCACGAAGAAGTCCTCAAAACCTTGCGCTGGGCCAATCGCGTGCGCGATCTTGAGTGCACTGCCGAGAATCTCGTCCGGCTTCTGTTTGTCCGGTTCGACCGCCCGCTGGAACAGGCCATCGCCGAGCTCCAAGCTGTGCTCGACGACCTCCTGCATCGACGTTGCATCAAAGTTCTGCCGAATTCTCAGGGCTACCAATGGATGCGAGCGCTGGTCTGATTTCAAGTTGTTGGCCATGAACAGGTGCAAAAGATCCAAGTCAAGCTTGAGATGCCGACGCCGACTTTGATACGGTATATGTCCTCGGAGCTTCATCCATGTACCAAGAACAGCCGTCCTGGGTCGTACCCGATTCCCCACCCCTTCCCACGGCTAGCAGTGAGTTGGTCTTCGATCACGTCGAAGAAGCTACGAGGATAAGGCAGGAGCAGGAGCAGGAGCGCGAAGCGCAGGCCAGCACCGAACGCAACCGGATCATCGGCCTAGCAGTCTTGCTAGTTGTGGCCGCCGCGGCCGGCGGCGCCTTCATGGCGACGATGAATCCGCTCATCGACGAACCTGTCCAGGCGGCGGCCGCCAACATAGTAGATGATAGTCGTACACTACAGGGCGGTGTCCCCATCCGACAGGGCCTGAATAACGGCGAAGTCCGAAGGCCAGTAGAAGCGACTCCTATACCGTCCGGAGAACCCAACTAAGCTGCCCCCCGAAAGAGGTGTGCGTGCGTGTAAATGGTGTCGAAATAAGTGTTCAGGATCTTGGCGAAGGCCCGCAGACCCTCGCATTTAGTCACGGACTTCTTTGGTCTAAACGGATGTTTGAGCCTCAAGTTTCCGCGTTTCGCAAACAGTATCGATGCGTCTCGTGGGACCACCGGGGTCAAGGTGACTCTGAAGTTCCGCCGGGTCGCATCTGCACCATAGAGTCGTGTACCGATGACGCCATCGCGTTGCTCGAAGCGCTCGACTGTGGACCCGTCCATTTTGTAGGCCTCTCCATGGGCGGATTCGTGGGCATGCGCATCGCAGCTCGGCGCCCTGACCTCATCGCCAGCCTCTCGCTCCTCGAGACCGCCGCCGATGCCGAACCCATCGCCAATGTCTCCAAGTACAAACGCCTGAACTTCGCCGCTCGCTGGATGGGCATGAACCGATTTCTGGCCAAAAGCGTGATGCCCATCATGTTCGGAAAGACCTTCATGTCCGATCCAAACATGGCCGAGCTCAACGCTACATGGCGCGCCGAGCTGATGCGAAACAAGTTCACGATCTACAAAGCTGTAAACGGCGTTATCGAGCGAGAGAGCGTCTTGTCAGAGATGGCGAACATCACGGTTCGAACGCAGGTCGTGCACGGAGACGAAGACGTCGCGATCGCGCGCACCCGAGCGCAAGCCACCTGTGATGCCATCCCCGGCGCCAAATGGGTGACGATTCCCCGAGCGGGGCACACCAGCAGCATCGAAAACTCCGACGCCGTGACTGAGGCGTTGCGGAGCTTCATCCTGAACGCCTAATCGTGTGAGACCGTTCGCTCGTGCAAGACCTCCGATCCTTGGGCAAAGACGGCCATCCCATTGGGCATCGCGCTTGCGATCCTGGGCGTGTGGGTAACCACCCTGTCTATGAGCCATTCGCCGGACCACACTGTTCCGGGGTAGGCTGCGGCTCCGGAGTGATGCATGAAGCCCGCCCGCGACACGCTAAATCGGACCTTGCCCGCAGATCTCCACGACGAACTGGAGCGAATTTACGACGCGAACGAAGACCTCGACCCGCGAGATGTGGTCGCAGAGCTGCACAACCAGGGGCTCATCGACGCAGGCCAACTAAAAAACACCTTGGTCAAACTAGAGACCGAGCTGCCCATCAAGCAGGTGGACAAGCGCCCGCCCCAAGTCCTGGGCGACCCCATCGTCCTCGGTCTGCTGGGTCAAGGCGCCATGGGCGAAGTCCTGCTCGCCAAAGATCCTGGCCTAAACCGAATCGTCGCCGTCAAACGTATCCACGCAAATGCCGCCAAGAACCCCGGAATGATGCGCCGTTTCTACACCGAGGCCCAGATCACCGCGCAGCTCGATCACCCCAGTATCGTGCCCATTTTTGGACTCATACAAGGCGACGACGGCAGCTTGTCGTACGCCATGAAGCTGGTCCGCGGCCACACCCTCGAAGACTATCTCGAAGATTGTAAGATTAAAACGGACGCCACCCACATGCTGCCCGCACGCCTCGAGCGGCTGCTCCACGTGTGCGACGCCATGGCCTACTCGCACGAACGTGGCATCGTCCACCGCGATCTGAAGCCCGAAAACATCATGGTGGGCCCCTTCGGCGAGATCTTGATCATGGACTGGGGAATCGCCAAGGTCCTCGCTCATCGCGACGACATGCCCATGGATGAACAACCCGACGCCCAGAAGCACAAAGGCACCAAGGTCGGCTCGGTCATGGGCACGCCTCGGTACATGTCGCCCGAGCAGGCTTTCGGTAAGAACGACATCCTCAACGGCCACTCCGACCAATACGCTTTGGGCCTCATCCTCCAAGAGCTGGTCACCCTCGACGGCGCCATCCCCGAGGACATCGGCCTAGACGAGGTACTTCAGTGGGCTTGGCAAGCGAAGCGTAAACCCATGAACGGACCACCTGAGCTGGTCGGCATCGTCGCCAAGGCCTGCCAAGAAGAGCCCTCCGACCGGTACGACACCGTCCAGCAGATGGCGGACGACATCCGTAGCTACCTCCGTGAAGAGCCCGTACTGGCGGTCAAAGACACCCGCTCCCAAAAAGCGCACCGCTGGATTGGCAGGCACCGACGCGGAATGATGCTGACGGTCATCTTCCTCTCTATGGCGCTCCTCGCCACCGGCAGTGGATTGGCCATCGCCGGCTCCGGACTGTTGGCCTGGCAACAATACGCCGCGCAGGTTCGCGAGCAACAGCTGGCTGCGGTCGTTCAGAAGGCCGTGTTCATCAGCAACAAGATGGAGAGCCACCTCCACGATATCGAATCTCTCACCACCGGCATGGCTTTCGCAGCAGACGCCGTCCTCGAAGCACCCAAGCCGCGTCTCCCCTACGACGTCAAGCACGCCACACCTCCGAATCGCACTCGCGCACAGCGGTACTTCACCGACATCACCGTTGACTACGCCAGCGTCAGCGCGGCAAAGGGCTTTTCTCCATCCACAAGCGAGCTCACCAAGCTGGCCGCCCTCGGTCCCGTGCTCACCCAAGCCATGGCCGGCAGCGAAACCGGCGACGCGCGCGGTATGAACCGCAAAAAGCGCCTCGCTCAAATCTCCAAGATCGGCACTCCCGCCGTCTGGGCGCGAATCGGACTCGACAGCGGCGCATACGCCGAGGCCCCGGGTACCAAGGCCTTCGTCGACGACAAGACTGCCCCCGATAGCACGCCTTGGTTTGCCGCTCCTCGCAAAACCAAGGGCATCTCTTGGACAGGTCCCACCCTCGATCCCCGAGGGCTAGGTCAGGTGGTCACGGTCAGCGTGCCCTGGTTCGACGACGCCGGACATCCCGAAGGCGTCGCTGCCATGGATATTTCCGTGGTCTGGCTCGCCAAACAGCTCACCGCCCCCAAGAAGGTAAAGGGCGTCTGGTTGCTAAACAAAGACCTCGAGGCCATCGCCTGGTCGGGTATGGATGCCATGGTCGAACCCGAGCTTCCGAGCCTCCCGTATCCCGCCCACAACAAAGCCATCGCCGCCTCACCCTCGGGTTGGAACATCGCCAGCGACGGCACCGTCGCCGTCTGGAGTCGCATTGGCCCAGGCGCGTGGACATACGTGGTGGTCTCCTCGCCAGACGTGCTTACCTCCAGGCTATAATCCACCCGCTGCTCGTTTTGAACCAGCCGCACCCACCCCTCATCAGCGATACACCCCTACCTTGTTCGATATCTGCAACAAACGTGTCGCACTCATCACCGGCAAAGGCGGAGTGGGACGTACCACCATCACTGCCGCCTTGGGCCGTGCCGCAGCTAAACGTGGGTTGCGAGTCCTTCTCACCGAGATCGGCGAGCCCGACGGCGACTACACACCGCTCGCGCGGTTATTCGGTCACGAGACGCTTCCCGGCGACCCCATTGGCATTGGCCCAAACCTTTGGGGCTGCACACTCTGGCCCCGGCGAGGCCACGAGCTGTTCTTCAAGCGGGTCATCCCCGTCGGTCCGATCGCCCGGGCAGCCGCCAACAACGAGTCCCTGCGAAAACTGCTAGATTCTGCCCCTTCGT
>JAACDH010000261.1 GCA_009936995.1 Rhodobacterales bacterium | reverse complement strand
TTGTGAGAGTTGTTCGCCACCCAGCTGACCCGAACCATGACGCGCGATTTGTGCGAGTGCCTTGATGGCGAACAGCGGTTGTCGAACCTCGTGCATCATCGAGGCGGACAACACTCCCGCCTCGGCTAGGCGAGCCAGGCGCGTCCAGTCAGATCGCTCGCGTCTATCGCTCATGGGTCCACGCCCAAAGCATTATCGACGGTGGCGTTGACCACGCACCCCTGACCGTGATTGCCAAGGCCATCTACAGGTTCAACTTCGATCTGCCAGACGCCGTTGTCGACCACTCGTCCGGTCTGATCCGTTCCGTCCCAGGCCCAGCTGTCTAACACGCCGGAAGGCACCACCCGCTCCCGGCGAACCAGCGTACCCGTGTTGATCCGCACCGAGACCTCCCACCATGCGGGCGCCAGCGCCACCGACAAGTTCACCAACACTTGGTCCTGGTCACCACTCACACCGGGGTCACCGTCCGGACGGAACAGGCCGTCGATCGGATCGAGACTGTCGCAAAACACCTCGTCGACGAACGTACCTACGTCGCCAAGCACCCCCAGGTAGTCGGACGCGGCTACATTCCAGTCCCCACCAAGGCGGTTGCCCGCTCGATCTCGTAGACTGACTAGGCCCTGAACCGTCCAGGTTCCCGACGCGCCATCGATGGGTGCGTCGAGTTGAATCCGAGCCACTGTGTCGTCGGCCTCGCTGATAACGGACAGAATGACGGGCGTTGAGGGTCCAAAAACGGAAAAGTTGGCCGGCACCAAATTCACGTCGCGCATGGGCTCGGAGAAGGTGAGCACCACCTCGCTTACCAGGTCGAGATGTTCTCCTGTTGGGTTCTGCGCCCACACTACGGGCCGACGACTATCGCCTATGATAGGCAGACTTTCGACGGCGCCCCCGGCCCCGCTGGCGACCCAAATGTGCACGTCTGCGTCGCCACCGGAGTCGACCGTGGTGGCGGCTAGATTGGCGCTCGCCGACCCGACAGCATCGAGCACCAGTGACAGGCCCGCACCAGTCGGGGTGGCCCCTAAGACTTCGCCGAGTCCAGTTCGCACAAACACGGTCGCACCCACTGCAACATCACGGGCACAGTCGACGGCATTGGTAAGAACGAGCGTAGTGCTACCGACGAGAGCATCGATCTGCACGTCTCCAAAAGTAACCTCGATGGGGCCGACCACCTCGCCATCCGCATCGCCAGCGTAGCCTGCTGCAGACAGCTCGACCGCACAACCAGCGTTGTCGAGCACCAGCCCCCGAAGTTCGTGCACGCCCACTCCGGGCAAGTCATAAACCATGGATGTTGACGCACTCGACACCCGCTGGCCGCCATTCATTGCGATGACATACCGAGCAATCGGCGCATTTCCTTGAGTGGAGCCCGCGAATGAAACACTGACAGGAGCGAGCCCGGTGGCCGGCGTTACACACGCGATGGCCTCGGGGAAGCCCGCGAAGCTGACGCTCGACACCGGTCCTGCCGCACCACAGTCCTCAACCACGTCAAAGGCCACCGTAGTTCCGACCCAACCCTCTCCACCGGAGGCGGTGAGGGTTTCGTCGAGGCTCGGCGTCGTCCAAACAAACGACCCTACTCCGACACCATTGGTCACGCTGACCACCAAGTCGGCCGCTCCGGTAAAGTCGGACCGCACCGTTGCGGTGCCCGTCCAATCCACCCGATTATCGAAGGCATCGATGGCCTCTACCCGAATTTCTTCGGACAGCCCAACCCAAACCCAGGGCGACACAACCGTGACCTTAAATGCATGACCGGAGGATGGCAGCACCTCTATCGCATCGCTCGTTCCATGGGTTTCACTGAACTGTCCCGCATCGATGAACGTGGTTCCGGCTGCAGTAAGCACGCCGTTTACCACCACCTGGCCTGTGGCATCGAGATCGGCAGTAGACGGAGTGAGTGTACCGCTACTGTCCGTGAGATCGAGGACTCGGTCGACCAAGACCACCATGGGGTTGCCGTGGGCGTCCAGGGCGGTCAACCGAAGGTCGAACGCCTCTCCTGCCTCGACGACATTCGGATCGCCCGTACGGGTGCTCTCGGGAATCACCAAGATCTGAGCCAACGGACCGTTGATTACCTGGAACGGATCTGCGTCATCTCCCACCGATTCCGACACCAATTCTACGTGTAGGATGGCGCCGGTACGCGCCGTGAGCAGTGTGCAGTTCCAGATGCCAACACCGGTCGGCAGCACATCACTGAAGATGCAGCTCACCTGGCCCAGTTCATCGTCGAAAAGATAGTCGGTATCAAGCCATTGGCCGGCATGTCGTATATTCCCATAGCTGTCATATACCGACACTTGGGCCTCGAACGACTGCCCCGAGATGGGCGTGCCGACGACGACCAACTCGATGTCGCCCACGTCATCGGCAGGACCCACGACAAACGGGGAGAATGACCCGGTAGTGCCGTCATCTCCAGCCACGTCTAGGACTAGTCCAATACCTGCAGTGGTGGCCACCGTGTCGCAGTTGTACTCTCCAACATTGAACGGGTGGGCCAGGCAACCGGTCGAGATCAAGCCGCCATTGCTAACGCTCGGAACCAACTCTCCCGACCATTCCGTGGGATTGTCAAAGGCGTCCTCGCCCACTACCTGCACCGTAAGCAGCTGGCCAGCTCCCGCCAGTGCCGGAAGCACCTGGACAGCGAAGTGGTCGACGGCCGCTGGCTCCAC
>JAACDH010000260.1 GCA_009936995.1 Rhodobacterales bacterium | reverse complement strand
CGCACGGGGAAAATCACCCCGTCCGAGTTCGTCGCCGCCACTTCCACGAACGCCGCGAAGATCTTCAACATCTTCCCGAAGAAGGGCGCCCTGATGGCGGGCTCCGACGCCGATATCGTCATCTGGAACCCCAACAAGACGCGGACCATCTCCACCGAGACCGACCACCAGAACATCGACTTCAACATCTACGAGGGCATGGAGGTCACCGGAAACGCCGACATCACGCTGTCCCGTGGACTCGTGGTCTGGGAGAACGACGAGCTGAAGACCGTCCGCGGTCGCGGCAAGTACCTGAACCGGCCTCCGTTCGCCCAGTACTGGGCTTCGCAGATCAAGCGAAATGAAGAAGTCGAGCACACCGCGGTAGAACGCTAGTAAACTGCATACCCGGTCCGGTTCGGTCAGCTGAAAGCGGCTGATTCATGCCCTGCTGTCCCTGACATTTGGAGAGATGATGTCGCGCGCCCCCACAGTCAACAACCCTGACCCATCGCTAATTAACGCCGATATTGCGCCTACCACAGATGAAGAACGTCACTGGTCGGTCTTCAATATGGCTAGTCTCTGGGTTGGAATGGTGGTGTGCGTGCCAACCTATATGCTCGCCGGTGGTCTCATCGACCAGGGCATGAACTGGTGGCAGGCCGTGGGCACCATCATGTTGGGCAACTTGGTGGTTTTGGTCCCCATGATCCTCAATGGCCATCCGGGCACCAAATACGGCGTGCCTTTCCCGGTACTCGCGCGGGCCAGCTTTGGTATTCAGGGCGCGCATATTCCCTCGCTGCTGCGGGCGCTGGTGGCCTGCGGCTGGTTCGGAATTCAGACCTGGTTCGGTGGTTTTGCCATCTACCAGCTGGTGAATGGACTCTTGGGCGGCGCACTCGAGATGCCTGACTTGCCGTTCTTGGGCATCAGCGTCACCGAGTTTGGCTGCTTCGTGTTCTTTTGGGTTCTCCAGATCGGCATCATCTACAAGGGCATTGAGTCCATTCGACTGCTCGAGACCATCGCCGCACCGTTTCTTATAGCCATCGGGTTTGCGCTCATGGGCTGGGCCTACCTGGCCGCTGGCGGCTTCGGAACCATGCTGTCGGCGCCCAGCGCGTTCGCCGTGGGTGGACCCAAAGAAGGGCAATTCCTCTCGGTGTTCTTTCCGTCGCTCACGGCGATGGTCGGCTTCTGGGCCACGCTCTCGCTGAACATTCCCGACTTCACCCGGTACGCCAAGTCCCAGCGCGACCAAGTGCTGGGCCAGGCCATCGGCCTACCCCTCACCATGACCCTGTTCGCCTTCATCAGCGTAGCGGTCACCTCGGCCACGGTTGCGATTTACGGCGAGGCGATCCCCGATCCTACCGTGCTCGCCGGCAAAATGGGCGGAGGATTTAGCGTTATCGTCGCCCTATTCGCGCTGGCGATCGCCACCTTGTCCACGAACATCGCCGCCAACGTGGTGTCTCCTGCCAACGCCTTCATCAACCTGGCGCCGCAGAAGTTTACCTTCCAATTGGGCGGCTACATCACCGCCGCCATTGGCCTAGCCATCATGCCCTGGAAGCTGATCGAGAGCACAGGGGGCTACATCTTCGTCTGGCTCATCGGCTACTCTGCGCTGTTGGGGCCCATCGGCGGCATCCTCATCGCCGACTACTTCGTGCTTCGACGCACCGAGCTCGATCTCGATGGTTTGTACAAGCACCAGGGCCCCTACACCTACGTCAAGGGCTTTAATCCGGTAGCCATCGTCGCCTTCGTGCTGTCTGTGCTGCCCAATATTCCCGGCTTCTTCCACCAAGCCGGCCTCATCGATTCCTTTCCCGGCCTGTCCGTCTTCGACCAGATCTACACCTACGCATGGTTCGTAGGCTTCGGATTGGCGCTGGGGCTGTACAGCGTTCTCATGAAAATCATCCCACACAAGAGCATGGCATGACCCCCAAATTTACCGCGACAAACTACGACTTTACCCCGTTTATTGCAGCCCGAAACTACATCGGCGGCGAATGGGTCGAGCCCAGCGGCGACCACACCCTCGACATCATTAATCCGCGCCACGGCAAGGCGATGTCTACGGTCACCGAGTCCACCTACGAAGACATCGACGACGCAGTCAAGGCCGCCCAAGCCGTGCTCGCCGAGTGGCAAGCCTGGCCCCTGCGCGAGCGCGCCCAGGTGATGTACCGGGCCCGCGAGCTCATGCTCCGCGACATCGACGAGCTCACCTGGCTGCTCTCCCACGAGAACGGCAAGCTGTTCGCCGAGTCCAAACCCGAGGTACTCAAAGGCATCGAGTGTGTCGAGTACGGGTGTTCGCTGCCCAACCTGGCCGCGGGAACCCAGCTCGAAGTCAGCCGTGGCGTGCGCTGCGAAGTGGTCTACGATTCGGTCGGTATTGTCGCAGGCATCACCCCGTTCAACTTCCCCTTTATGGTGCCTCTGTGGATGATCCCACAGGCCCTGGTGGGCGGAAACTGCTTCATCCTCAAGCCGTCGGAGCAGGTGCCGCTCTCGGCTCTTAAGCTGGTCGAGATCTTCGCCGAAGCGGGCCTTCCGGCTGGCGTTCTAAGCATTGTCCAGGGTGGCCGTACCGCGGTCGAGGCCCTGTGCGACCACGACGACATCCACGCACTCGCGTTTGTCGGCTCCACCCGAGTAGCCAAGCTGGTCTACGGGCGAGCCGCCACCACCGGTAAGCGGGCACTCTGCCTGGGCGGCGCAAAGAATCACCTCATCGTGGTCCCCGACGCCGACCTTGAGCTCACCGCTCAAAACGTGCTGGCCTCGTTCACCGGCTGTGCCGGGCAGCGCTGCATGGCGGCGTCCGTTCTGGTGGCCGTGGGCGACGTGGACCACATCATCGACGAAGTGGTCAAGCAGGCAGACGCCCTGGTCACCGGCGTGGACATGGGTCCCATCACCACGAAGGTCTCTCAAGAGCGGATCGTCGGTTTCATCGACGAGGCCGAGAAGCTCGGGGCTACGGTGCGTATAGACGGCCGTGGCGTAAGTCCGGTCGAAGGTGGCTACTGGGTCGGTCCCACCATCCTCGACAACGTCACCCTCGACATGCCCGCGTCGGGTTCTGAGATCTTCGGGCCGGTGCTCTCGATCCTGCGTGTCGACACCCTCGAAGAGGCCCTGGCGATCGAGAAT
>JAACDH010000033.1 GCA_009936995.1 Rhodobacterales bacterium | reverse complement strand
GAGGTTCACGTGGGCGTCGTGCTCTGCGAGGACGTCAGCCAGCGGGATTTCACCCTTTCCAAGGGGCTCGCGTAGATCCCAGGGCATGTCGCCCGACCCGAGCCAGATGCCGGCCTCTTCGAAGGTCTCGCGCACGCCGGCGATGAGGTAGGCGGTGGCCTCGGCTTCGTCAACGCCCATGCGAGCCAGGACCTCGGAGCCGCCGCGAATGCGCTCGTGACCGTGTATGGCGTCGGCTTCGTCCACGCGTCCGCCGGGGAACACCCAAGCGTTGGGCAAGAAGCCGCTGCGGCGGTTGCGTTGCACCATGAAGATCTCGAAGCCCTGTTCGGCGGGGCGGAGCAACAGGATGGTGGTCGCTGGACGTGCGGACATGGGCGGGCCTAGGCTTGTGAGGTCAGCCCCGACTAACCGCCTCTACTTGTCGAGGATGAGGAATTCCACACGGCGGTTGGTGGCGTGGACATCGTCGCTGTCACCCTCTTGGAGCACTTGGGCCTCGCCGCGGCCGATGGCGTTTAGCCGAGACTGGGGCACGCCCTGCTTGACCAGGTAGCCCACAACGGCTTTGGCGCGTTGTTCGGAGAGTGTTTGGTTGTGCTCTTCGGTGCCGGTGACGTCGGTGTGGCCCTCCACGCGAACCTTGGTCACTTCTGGGTGAGCGAGCAGGGTCTCGGCGAGTTGGTCGAGGAGCTGTGCAGATTCGACCTTGAGCTCTGCCCGATCGACTTCGAAGAACACCTTGTTGCGGAGGTAGATCTGACCGCTGTCGGCGTCAACCATCACCGCCTCTTCGGGACGGAGCATCAGGGTGACGTCGGTGCGGTCGTCCGGGGTGATGATCACGGCCTGCTTCTGGGGCGTCCAGCCGTCCGCGGCGACGCTCATCTCGTGGTTCCCTTCGGGGAGGGATGCTTCGAGGATGCCGTCCTTTCCGGTCTTGAAGGGATCTTCACCGCTTCCAATGACCCGCACTTCGGCGTTCCGAATGGGCTCGCCGCTGGGACCGACAACTCGAACGACCAGATCGCCGGTGGTGATCTGGGGAGACGGCGGCGTGTGGTGGATGACGACCGCACCTGGGTCGGAGGCCTCTTCTTGGCCGGCGAGTTTGCCCGCGGTGAGCCTGAAGCCTGCTGCCACTCGGAAGTCCGGTGCACCCACGCCCTGGGACAGGCCGGTGCCGCCTCCGATGGTGAGTAAGCCTCGCTCAAAGGTGCGAACGTTGGTGGACGCCAGCCACTCGGTGGGATGGGCGCCGCGTTCGCCGTTGTTTCCGAACCAATCTTCGCGGTCTAGCTCGAGGGTCGCGCCGACGGTGTTGGAGATGGCGTAGTGGGCGCCGACTCCCACGGTGATCGCTGGTCCGACGGACAGCCCCCCTAAGTCTCGGTTGGTGCCGTTCTGGCCTCCCAGATTCAACGACGTGGTCACGGGACCGGTGTATAGCGAGGCCAGGGCGCCAAAGTTGACCACCAACTCTCCCGCGCCCACGAAGGCGATCTGCGAGCCGGTGGGCAGGGCGACGTCGAGATAGGCGCCGGCATCGATGGCGTCGCTGTCGAAGAAGCGAGCCTTAGACGACAGCCGCATGTCGCCGAAACTCACAGGCGTTTGGGCGTTGAAGTCACTGGTGTAGGCGTGCAGGGGGATCTCGGCGCCGATTCGGAAGCCGCCCAAGTGGTAGGCGCCGGTGAGGTGCGTGGTGGCAACCGAACCCAAGAGGGCGAGCTCGTCGCCTACCGAGGGCCGGAACACCAGGGGGTCGTCGGCGTAGGAGAGCCAGGCGCCGACGTCTGCGGTGCCCGACTGGCCGAAGTTGGCGTCTTCGAGCTTCACCAGGCCCCCGCTGTCGACGGATGGAGAGAAGCGCTGGGCGTTCACCTCTTGGGCGCCGGCCGCAGCCGGGAGGGCCATGGCGATGGCGATGACCGTCTTGCGCCGACGGCGGAACGCGAACGCGGCTGCGAGTAAGCTAGGGAACCAAAGGACGCCGGTGGGCGCACTCGAGCAGGCGCCGCCGGTGATCTGGCCGCCATCGGTGAGGGGCTTGATGTCGTCGCCGGTGACGCCATCGCCGTTGGGGTCTGTGTTCGGCGTGGTTTGGCCGGGCTCGCAGAAGCCGTCTTCGTCATCGGGGTCAAGGTAGTTGGGGATGCCGTCGCAGTCGTCGTCGCCGGTGCCCTCGGTCTCGTCGGGCTTGCCGTCGCCGTCGGAGTCGGTGTCTTCGCTGTTGGGATCTCCGTCGCCGTCGACATCGTCGTCGCCCTCGACAGCGTCGGGGATGCCGTCGCCGTCGGAGTCGTCGTCGAGGTAGTCGGGAGTTCCGTCGCCATCGGTGTCGCCGGTGCCCTCAACTTCGTCGGAGATGCCGTCGCCGTCGGAGTCGGTGTCTTCGAAGTTGTCGAGTCCATCGCCGTCGGAGTCATCGTCGCCCTCGATAGCGTCGGGGATGCCGTCGCCGTCGGAGTCGTCGTCCAAGTAGTCGGGGATACCGTCGCCATCGGTGTCGTCGTCGCCTTCCACGGCGTCTAGGATACCGTCGCCGTCGGAGTCGTCGTCGAGGAAGTTGGGGACACCGTCTGCGTCGTCGTCGAACAGCCACTCGTTGTTGTCGGAGATGCCATCGCCGTCTGAGTCGACGTCGTTGACGTTGCCATCGGCACCCATGAGCTCGAGGACGTCGGCGATCCGGTCGCCATCGCTGTCTACGTCGTCGGCAGGGTCATTTGGGTCGGTCTCCCAGGGAAGGTCTTGGCGACCGTTGTAGTTCCAGTCTTCGAGGCCGTCTTCGAGGCCACCGCCGTCGGTGTCTTGGTTGTACGG
>JAACDH010000259.1 GCA_009936995.1 Rhodobacterales bacterium | reverse complement strand
TTCGGGATCAGTTGGGTTCCGTTCGAGGTGTTTACCTGCAGGGCGACAACGTTCGGCGTCGAGGCGATTTGGGAGAACACGACGAACTCGTGTTGCTTCTGCATGGCTTCTTCCAGACTCGAAACATCTGGGAGGTGATGGAGGACCGGCTAAGGTTTGACGGCTATGGCGTGATGAGCTTCCAGCTTGGAGGCGCCTTGGCGCGTTTGAACACGCAACCCATCGACCTTGTGGCCGAGATGATCGCCCACAAGGTAGAACGGATGGCCGAAAAGTATGGATTTCGTCGGTTTCACATTGTGGCCCACAGCAAGGGTGGGCTGGTTGCGCGGCGCTACGTCCAGCACTTTGGTGGCGACAAGCGTGTGAAGTCGCTGATCACGTTGGGCACTCCGCACCATGGAACGCCCACCGCCCTCGTCGCGGTCGGTCTCATGGGATTCGGAACCTTACGGAGCTCTGCTGCGGATCTCCTTCCCAACTCGGCCTTGGTCAGGCGACTCGCCAGCGATTCTTTCCCCGGACAGATTCCGCTCACGTCCATCTACAGTCACGCCGATCTTGTGTGCCCATTCTGGTGTTCAGTCCTACGTCCTAGACCTGGTGAGTCCCATCTGAGTAACCACTCGATTAGCGGAATAGGGCATTCCCAGCTGGTGTGGGACCCCGTGGTCTACAAGATGATTCGTGAAAAGCTTAACCACTCGGGGGCCATCTGGCGTGAGCGCGAGGCGGGACGAGGCGCATTGGGTTAGAGTCGGCGCCCGGAGGCGGCCCATGGCACAAGACGCTTATCGTGATGCAGGTGTGGACATCGATGCTGGCGAACAACTGGTCGATCGGATCAAACCATTGGCGAAAGCCACACGTACGCCGGGTGTAATTGGCGGAATCGGTGGATTTGGCGGGCTTTTCTCCCTCCAAGGCCGCTACGACGACCCGGTGTTGGTCTCCGGTACCGATGGGGTGGGCACAAAGCTGCTCATCGCGCAGGCCGTGGGCAAGCACGACACCATCGGTATCGACTTGGTCGCCATGTGCGTCAACGACATCGTAGTGACGGGTGCCGAACCCCTGTTTTTCCTGGACTACTTCGCTACGGGCAAGCTCTCGGTCGACGAGGGTACCGAGGTCGTGGCCGGTATCGCCGAAGGATGTCGCCAGTCTGGCTGTGCGCTGTTGGGCGGTGAGACGGCCGAGATGCCGGGCATGTATGCACCTGGGCACTACGATCTTGCGGGATTCGCCGTGGGTGCGGTAGAGCGCGCCCAGATCCTGGATGGCTCCGAGGTCCGGGTTGGGATGAAGCTCGTTGGGCTGCCTAGCTCGGGCGTTCACAGCAACGGCTTCAGCTTGGTGCGAAAAGTGGTGGCCGATCAGGGGTGGTCCTGGAGTGAAGATCCAGGCGATCTGGGCATGTCCCTGGGCGAGGCGCTACTGACGCCCACCACCATCTACGTGAAGACGGTCTTGGCGCTAATCAAGCGCGAGCCCATCGCAGCCGTGGCGCACATCACCGGTGGGGGGCTTCCTGGAAATCTTCCCCGTGCGCTTCCCGAAGGCTGCGGCGCTCGGCTCACCCGGGGAAGCTGGACGATGTCTCCGCTGTTCCATTTGCTACAGCAGGCCGGCGAGATCAGCGAGCGCGACATGCTACGCACGTTCAACTGCGGAGTGGGCATGGTGTTGGTGGTTCCAGCCGACCGGGCAGAGGCCGTGGCTAAGTTTGGCGGTGGCACAGTGATTGGTGAAGTGGTGGCCGGTGAAGGCGTGGAGCTGGTGTGAATGAGCCGGTCCCCGTAGCGGTGGTCGCGAGTGGAGGGGGAACAAACCTCCAGGCGCTCATCGATGCATGCTCCGATCCCGCTTTTCCGGCGAGCATCGCTGTTGTCCTGAGCAATCGCCCGAAGTCAGGCGCTATCGAGCGCGCCAAGCGGGCGGGAATTCGCACGGAGGCGGTCCTCCGTCGGGAGTTCCCGAGTCGCGAGGAGTTCGATGCCGAGACGGTGAGGCGACTGCGCGCTTACGGGGTGCAGTGGGTGGTCTTGGCTGGCTATATGCGTTTGATTACACCGGTTTTCCTGTGCGCCTTCCCCAACCGCGTGCTCAACATTCACCCCAGTCTATTACCGGCGTTTCCGGGGCTGAACGCGCAGGCCCAAGCCCACGCCTACGGGGTTCGGATCGCGGGTTGTACTGTACACTTTGTCGACGAAGGCGCAGATTCTGGACCGATTATCGCGCAGGCAGCTGTTCCGGCTCTGGCCACCGACTCTGTAGAAGATCTGCAACAGAGAATTCTAGCCCAAGAGCATCGGTTGCTGCCCACCTGTCTTCGCTGGGCCGTCGAGAATCGGATTTCTCTGGACGGCCGAAGGGTTCGCGTGGCGTTGGGCCCTGGAGAAAGCTCGATGATTTGGGATGGTCAGGCGATCCACGGTTAAAATGAATGCATGGATGAGCCTAGTTCGATTAACCCTCTGAACCTCTGCACCTTGCACCGGTGGCGCTGCGGAGGCGGCCGATGACCACCCATCTGTTGCGGCCCGATACGCTCACGGGCGAGGCCCTCGATCTTTACCTTGAACAGGGTTGGTATCGGGTCGGCGATGCGCTGATGACGTGCCGGTATGTTCGATCTCACGGGACCCTTCGAACCGCACTTTGGGTTCGGCTCCCTCTGCGCCAGCTCACCTTCCGAAAGGGACTGCGCAAGTTGATGCGGAAGGTAGAGCGTCGGTTCGACGTCCGGGTGCAGCCCCACCTGAGCACCGATGAACACGAGCGTGTCTACAGCTGCTACCGCGATCATAAGGGCGAGAATCGCTCGCCAACGTTGGCCCGGTTCCTCGGAGATTCCGGCGATACCTTGTTCGATACCTACGAGGTGGCGATGTGGGACGGCGACCGACTGGCGGCGTTTAGCCTCTTCGACCTGGGTGCCGAAAGCGTGCAGAGCCTCATCTGTGCATACGATCCCTCGTTCTCGAAATACAGCTTAGGTTTTGTATCGATGCTGTTCGAGATCCGCGAGGGCCTCGATCGCGATCTAAACTATTTCTATCCGGGCTATGTGCTACCTGGTGAGCCTTCGATGGACTACAAGCTGCGGGTTGGCGAGCTCGAGATGCTCTCCCATGCGGGCAGAATGTGGGTGGCTATGCCTCCCATGACCGAGGTTCCCCTCGACACGGACCGCTTGGCCGACCAATTGCAAGCGCTCGAGGCCTACCTAGACGAAGCCGCGATTCCCTTCGAACTGTTCACCAACGAGCTGTTCGAGGGGCCCGCCTACTATCCTGCGCTCAAGCAGTGCCTCGATCATCCCGAGGTGTTTGTGCTGACCTCGGAGGTCACCGGTAATCAGGTGTTACTGTTGGCCTGGTGCGTTCAGAGTGGTTGTTACGAGCTTCTGCGCTGCGGTCGAGGAACGGTCCAGGTCATTCCGCCGGGTGAGCAGCCAGCCCGACAGGAGCCCGTATTTGTGGTGCTCGAGCGGGTCCGAACCTCTCATCATCCGCGGTTGGCGGTACTACACGCCGCCAAAATCCTGCTCCGGATGGGCGCTTAGCCTAGCGTTCGTTCGACGCTGTCGACGCCCTTGATCTGCTGGATATGCCGGATGAGTCGAGAGAGTTCATTTACGTCTCGGACTTCGACTGCGAGCGTGCACACGGCCAAGCTACCCTCGTTGATGCCCGTGGCAGAGGCGCACTGGATGTTCACATGATTCTGCTCACAGATCTTGCTGATGTTGGCCAGCATTCCGGGTCTGTCGTCGCAATAGATGTGAATCTCGCCGCTGTGTCGGGTGGTTGCCCCCCCTGCCCACTGGACGGGGATTCGGCGGTCGGCGTCGAGCTCTTTGAGCTGCTTGCAGGTGTTTCGATGGACCGTGATTCCGCGACCTCGGGTGATGAAACCCACCACCAATTCGCCAGGAAGTGGGGCGCAACACCGCGCGTAGGACACCAAAACGCCGTCTTCGCCGGTGATAAGGACGGGGCTCTCGGAGCGAGGTCGGAAGCGATTGAGCAGGCTGGTGAGCGCGCCGGTCTGGGACTCTTCGAGACGGG
>JAACDH010000032.1 GCA_009936995.1 Rhodobacterales bacterium | reverse complement strand
TGCGGCGCTGGGGGGAATGAACGCCGCTCTTGGTTGGCCAGGAGACTCGCTGGGTGCCACGCCCAATGTGGCGAGATGGAAAGTCAGGTACCGGCTGTTGCAGTAGAGGCTACCGTTCGGACCAGCGGACACTCCGGCCCCCACGAACGAACCACAACGCCACATCGCCCACCCGTTCGTTGGCAAAGGCGGGTCGGGCAGCCAAGGCGTCGTTGACGCCTGCACGATACGCCTCCAGTTGAGGCCCGTAATCGCGAAGCTTTGCCCCCTTTATCAAGATGGGCTCCGTGTCTTTGGTTAAAGCCCCTGGGTCCAAATCAGGGAGAGCAGACCCCGCTTTGAAGTCGATAATGGTCCACACGCCCGCTTTGGGGTCGCGGACCAAGAGGTCTGCCCGGCCCTCGAGGAGTAACGGCGGCGTACCCGGTAGCGTTGCCGGGACCACCATGGGCACCTCGGGGTAGAGCTCGACATCTGTACGCATGACCAGCTGCATCATCGGGCTGTCGGACCGTGCCTGTAGGTCCGCGCTGAGTTGTTCCAGCCAGTCTACCAGGATGACCCGAACGGTCTCCTTGAGCGGCCAGTCTTGAAGGAGGAATGCGTCGATTCGAGCCCGTTCGGGCTCACCGCGGAATCCCCAGACGGCCAGCCATCCGTGGACGATGGTGCCCAGCGTGGGCTCAGCCAGCATATGGCCGGCTACGGGCGAACGAAGGTTGCTATCCGGTGAGCGATGGTAGCCATTTTGTTTCGTCACTCGCTTGGCGATGTCGGCCGCAAACACCTTTCGCTGATCTGAGTCGAACAGCCCCTCGACGGTAGAAGGCGACTGGCTCATCAATCGGCGGGGAGGTGCAATCGGTGGTAGAGCGACCTCGGTCGGAATGACATGGCCCACTCGAGGCAAGGCGGGTTCGTCGACGACAATCCAGTCCTCGATCTCGACGCTCTCCAGGTTGGCGTCGGGTTGGGTCCACGCGGACAGCATGATCTGCTGTGCGAGCGATGCCCGTATGTTGGGGAGTGCGGTGACGACACTCTTGCCCGCACGGGTGATCCCGACGTACGCTAGGCGAAGGCACTCTTCGTTCTTTCGGGACGTTGCCACAGCATCCATCACCTTCCGACAGGGATCGGGTACTTTCTCAAATGCGCCAGCTGGGTCTAGTCGGATTGGTGTGAGTTCGAATACGTGGTCGCCAAGGGTGAGGCGTTGAGACGGTCTGGGCGGTGAGGCGCCTTGGCCCCCATTGGATGCCGCGCCGGGAGACAGTACACACACGTGTTGCCATTGCAGCCCTTTTGACTGGAACACCGTGGTACACGAGACATGTAGTCGGGGACGATGTAGCTCAAGACGAGGTGCGTCAGGGACCCTTTCTTGCGCGGAAAGGAACTGGAGAATTTCGTCGGGCGTTGTGCCGGCCTGGTCCATGGACCGGATCCATTCCATGGCCAAATCTAAGTGAGCGACCTCGTCGTCCCGGGGAGACGCCGCCAGAACCGTAGACCAGTGCAGCTGGCCGATGAGCTCGGCGAGGACGTCGGACGTCGGACGCTTCCCGATGCCTGCGCAGGCCGTTCGAAGGCCGTCTCGCGCACGGGCAAATGCGAAGATGTCGGCCTGTAGGTGAGGTGCGGTCAGCTCGTCGGCTTCGAGCATCCAGCCCAGATGGAACTTCCAGCCAGCCTCTTTCTCCGTTTGACCACCGAGGTCGAGTCCACGCTTGTTCCGCACGATGGCGAGCGCCTGATCCGACAAACCAACCATGGGGTGTTTCCACAAGCCGAGCCACGCCATCTGATCGCTGCGTTTGACCAAAGCGGCCAGAATGATGCGCAGATCTTTCACCACCCGACCCTTCATCCAGGTGTGGCCGCCATCTAGAAACACACTGTCCCGACCGAGTATCTCGCGCAGCATCTGTACCGCATTGACGGCTTTTTTCCAGGTGGGAGAGAGCACGGCCGCCGTGGTTGGAAGTTCGCCTGGCTTGTCGTCGGCCCACGCGTCTTTGACGCGCGTTGCAAAGACCACCAGGGCTCGTGCGTCGGCCATGGCGCTCGTGACCTGATCTGGAGCGGTCGGGCAGATGAGCGTCACAGGCTTGCGGAGGACTCCCGCGGGAGAGCGCCCCGCCTCAAGCGCTGCCAATGACTCGAGTGGACGCAAGTGCGCCCGATGGGTGGCGGCCGCCAATGACTCGCCGAACAAGGTCTTTTGCGCGGCGACCAATTCAGAGATGCTTCGCCAGTTCTTTAGGAGAGGAACGCCGTCTGTGCAGGACTCCTGCAATGCGCTCAGGGCCGCCGGGGCCGCACCTCGAAAGAGGTAGATGCTTTGCCGGGCGTCGCCCACGTAGAATGTGCTGGTTTCCTTGTTCAGCTTTGCCAGCGTCAGGTAGAGCTCGACCTGTTGCGGACTAGAGTCCTGTACTTCGTCGACGAGCAGGGCGGAGAACCGCGTCCGGAGCGGGTGACCGTCGTTTTGAAGAGCGAATTCGCACAACGCGATGGCCGCCGACAAGAATTGGTCCTGGCCAAGTGCGCCCGCACGCGCTGCACGCGGCAACGCGAGCCGATGCACGTCTTTGCGAAGGCCTACCAAGCTGGTGCGTACCGTCTCCGCCGTGGTTTCGAAGGGTTCAAGGAAGTACCGTGGGTCTACGTCCTTGCACAAGTCTGAAAGTGGCAGTTGTAGGTGGGCACCTTGAACCTGCATCGAGATCTTGTTCGGAGGAAGAGGAACCTGTGGCTTTTCCCCAAAGAGAGCTTCGATAGGCCTCTTATGCGCCCCCTTCTTCTTTGGGCACCACAACAAGGGCACGAACCCAGCCGGCGGCGCACCGTTGCCTCCGTTTGCAACCCAGGCGGCCACATGTGTTGCGCGCGCGGTGGAGATGTTCGATTGTTGAACGAAAGAGTTGGGCCAATCGATGGGGGCCACCACCAAGCCAAGGGCGCGCTGAAGGGCGTCGCAACACGACGGGGCTCCGCTGGCCGCGATGATGCGCTCCTGAATGCCCGCTGCAGCATCACCCACTTCGGCCCAGACATCTGTCACGTCCGAGGCCTTGGCAATGAGGTTGTCGAGGTACACTCGGAGCGCAGCGGGGGCTTGGTCGTCGTCCTCATCGGCCATCAACCAGGCGGCGACTACAGGTGCGGTGGACTTGCCATCCTTCTTTACGCTGCCCGTCAGTTTTGCCTCAAATGCAGCCTCTTTCTTACCCTTTGGTAGGGTGTCGAACAGCCATTGGCGCGCGCTATCTACCTGAAGGTGCGCCCTTAGCGCCGCACAGATGGCCGCTGAATTGGCTTCGCCGGCCTCTTTGAGCTTGGCGTCTTGACCTGGGATAAGTGAAAGGCCAGGTTCAAGGCAAGGCCAGACGACACTCAAAGCCTCGGGCAGCGCGTCGTCGTTGCCCGTTTGCAGCCAGGTGACCACCTCGGCCAAATGTGCTGCACGCCACTTGCTGGCGGCCGGGAATTTGAATTTGGCAGAGGCGATTTTGGGCCAATCGGATGTCTTTGGTGCGAGGGCGAAATGATCGATGAACAGCGTGCGCACATCGACGGCTCCCACCGTTCGCCGGCTGGTCTCCATGGCGTCGGCGGCCATTTGGGCGCCGTCGAGCCAGTCCCAAAGTTGCACAGCGTGTTTCGTGTCAAGGGCGTTCACGACGATGGAAAACTCCGCGGGTGGCGGCGCGTCGTCGGCGTGGGTGAGCCAGGTGGCCACCGACCGGCAGAGCGGACGATATCTCTTGGAGACTTGCTTGGAGAGGACAGCGACCTCGTCTGCTCCGGTGGTTCCATCCAGCAGATAATCGGCCAGGCGGATTCGCAGGGGGACGTCGGGTTCAACTACCGCGAGTTGTTTCTGCATCGTGGCTGCGAGCTCGACAGAAATGGCTTCAAACAGTTGCCGAGCGGTGGTGACGTCGTTGTTTGTTAGGACAGGAACCGTGGCCTGCGCTCGTAATTCGGCCAGCGTGTAGTGGGCAAACAGCGGCGTCAACGAAAGGGGGATATCGTTTGAACCGGGCGGGTCCAAGACCTCTCGTGCCGCGTCCTCGAAGATTCGCGCGGGGTCGCCATTGGCGGCCAGTGGGTAGTCAAGGAGTACGTCGTCGCCGTCCGGCACGGGTAGGCGTGCGTCCAAGTTGAATTCCGTCAGCAAACGCTGGACGAAACTGTCGATGGTGCCCATGGGCGCGGCACCAATTCCCGCGAGGGCTCGACGGATGACGTCCTTGTCTTCGGGGGCATGCGGGAGGTAGAGCTCGAGTTCGCCCTCAAGGCGTTGTTTTGCGGCCGCAGCTTGCAGACTACCCTTGGGGTCGAGGATGGCGTAAAGCACATCGCTCACCCTTCGGCGCAGTTCCGCGGCGGACTTTCGCGTGAACGTAATCGCGATGATCTGTTGGATTGGGGTGCCCTTCTTGAGCTGCTGGAGAAATGCTTGCGCCAGCCGAACGGTTTTGCCGGTGCCCGCAGCGGCGCGGACCAGTTCGTGGGTTGCGCTCTTCATTGCGTACCTCCTTCGGAGGTTTGCTCATCTGATGATGGGTCCTCCAGCGACGGCCGGGTTCCAGGTGGGCCTTCATATCGGCTGGCCTCGCGCAAACTCACGATACCGCGCGGAAACCCCCAGGATGCTCTGCCCATTTCATCATCCTTGAGGGGATGCAGTGCCCACCTGCCGCGTTCAGCTGCGACCACCAGCGTGTCGATGGCCGTTTCGTAGGCGTTGAGGTCGGCATCGTCGATCAGGAAATCATCGAGCAAACCGCCTTTGCCAGCGTTTTTCGCAAAATCATATCCTAGACTTCGCACCACGGTATCCACAGGGAGGTCGAGGATGTGGCTTTCGCCAGCAGCGGCGGCGGCCTTCAATGCATTCCGGAGTGCCAGCGCGTAGATGGGCAGCTGGGGAAGCTCCAGGGTCTGCATGCCTTCGCAAAGAGCCCTTTTGCTCTTGGCTGCGCCGGTCTTGTAGTCCAAGATCTCGGCCACGGACTCGCCATTGCCGAGGAACACCATGACCCGGTCTGCCTTTCCGCGGACGGGGCGGTCGCCAGAGGGCAGGGAGAGATGCGAAGCCAGAAGGTGGGCCACTCCTGGACGTTCAGATGCCGCTGCCGATTCGATGCCAAAGGGTAACTCGGGTTCCACCGCGACAAACAATCCTGAGAGGACCCGCATCGAACGACGCCATTCAAGGAGCAAGGGTTGCAGGAATACGGCCAGCTCCAGAAAATCCTGGCGCTGGATGAACGTGCTCAATACAGGCTCTAGCTCTCTTTTTGACTTGGGCACTCCATGTGCTCCGTCGCC
>JAACDH010000258.1 GCA_009936995.1 Rhodobacterales bacterium | reverse complement strand
TGTTCCGTCGTCCATCATCGACTCGCGATCGCAGCTGGTGGCGGTGACTAAGCGTACATCCACGCGCACGGTCCGATTTCCACCGACCCGTTCGAACTCCCGCTCCTGCAGCACCCGAAGCAGCTTGATCTGAGTGGCCGGTGACAGATCGCCGATCTCGTCGAGGAACAGCGTGCCGCCATGAGCTAGCTCAAAGCGACCTTTTCGCTGTTGGTGGGCGCCGGTAAATGCACCGCGTTCGTGCCCGAAGAGCTCACTCTCGATTAGGTTTTCGGGCAGCGCTGCGCAGTTCACTTTGATGAACGGAGCCCTTCGACGAGGGCTGTGGCCATGAATGGCCTGAGCGACGAGCTCCTTTCCCGTACCGCTCTCGCCGCGCAGCATGACCGTGGTGGGACTGCCGGCCACTTGGTCGATGAGCTCGTAGACCGACATCATCACTCGGGAAGAGCCAATCATGTGCGGCGGTCTCCAGGGACTGTTGTGGTGCGTAGAGACCCGTTGAGGTGTGGCGATTTGTTGTACGGCGGGCGCGGTGAGTCCGGCGAGGATGGCGAGCAAGTCGAGATCGACGCCCAGTTCATCTGGCGGCGCAGGGGAACGATATGCCGATAGCGCACCAACTACTTGGCCATCGAGTAGGATCGGTACGCAGATGAACGCTCGATCTGTGCCTTCAGTTAGGGCGCCGGTTCGATCGAGGAAGTGGGGCTCGGCGGCGATGCTGGGAACCACCCGAGCTTGGCCGGACTGGACGACTCGGCCGATGATGCCCTCACCGAATGCGTAGCGGCCTCGGCGCACTTCGGCGGGAGTGAGGCCGTGTCCGGCCAGAATGACCACCTCTTCGGAGACCCAATCGACGCGGGACAATGCTACCCGAGCGAGGCCGGTCTCTTCAGCCAGCATTCGCAAGATGGGGCCGAGCACGGTGTCGAGGTTTAGGTCGTTTGACAGCTGTCGGGCGATCCGAGCCAGCACGGCTTGATGATTGGTCATGTCCGTATCCTACATAAATGTAGGACGGATGACTAGTCTTCGAGGCTGGGGACGCGAACGCCCTGCACTTCGACGCCGACGGGCGGAATGCGAATCAGGCCACCGTCCAGGTGGGACAGGGGCATGTACTCGCCTTGCACCACTTCGAGGGGGGTGCCGAAGCCGTCGAGGAGGGTGACGTCGATGTACTCTCCAGCTTGGTCCGGCGAGAACTCACGCACCTTGGAGAGGAGGGCGTTCCCATTTTCGGTGACCTGGATGGTTTGGTAAGGGATGGTAGACGCCCGCGACTGGGCAGCGAGGTTCTGGATCCGAAGGTACAGGTTGTAGAACTGGTAGTCCGACACCCACGTGGGGGAGCAGTACGACATCATGTCGGAGCGGGAGTCTGGGGCCATCAGCTCTTGGGTGAGGATGTTGTAGCCCCACGAGCCCAGGTTTGCATTGCTGTAGGGATACTGCGGATCAGAAGACTGGCCACCCAGTCCGCAAGGGGCGTGTTCACGTCCGTGGGCGTGGCCGACCTCGTGGACCAGGGTCTCGGCCGTCTCGCTTCCGGTGAATCCCAGTCCGATGCTGGAACGGAGCCATGGGGTCGTGGTGTTGTAGGCCAGGTTGGATAGGCCGAGGATGCAGCCCTGCTGGCAGTAGCTATTGATGGAAGTCGCCGGATTGAACAGGCCATAGTAGTAGGTGTTGGCGGACACAGTCGAGCGATCGGCGTCGCGGCGGTCGGAGATTTCGTACAGCAAGTTGGACCAACCGTTGCTGCTGAATGCCCCCACGCTGTCGTTCCAGTTTACAGTCTCGCCCACGGTGAGGTTGACTTCGGTGGCCGGGTACATGCCCATCATCAGATCGTGGATGCGGTCGAGTTGGCTCTGACTGGTGTCGGGGAGGCGACCGCTGCCATCGGCGTTGTACTTCACGGGCAACAGCACGATATTGATCTCGCCCGTCTTTTGGGAGTCGAGGGTACCGGAGTTCCAACTTACTTTTCCGGAATTTCCTTCCCAGGCTTGGGTGACGTCGGCTTCCCAGAGCTTCAGGTGGAACTTGGTGTTCAGGCTGATCAGGTCGCCGGAGACGTCGAAGTTGATCGTAGAGCCCATCAAGCTGTCTTCGGAGGTCTTCTTGATGTTGCGGGTTTTGACGAGCTCGGTGGTGTCGCCGTTGCCGTCTTCTATCTCGAGGATGGCCTCGATCTCTCGCTCTTGCCAGTTGGCTTTGGGATCGAAGAACACGCGAACACGGGCGTCACGTTTGCGGACAATAGGCATCTGCAGCGGCGGAAATTCGTCGTTCTCCTCGAAGAGGATGACCTCGACGCCCTGGTATATGGACACCTTGGTGATGTCGAGTCCAACGACGGCGACGGGCTCGGTGGGGATGACGTCGGGTACGGTCGTCGTGACCGTCACGATGTCGGCGGAGGTTGGGCTGCAGGCAGAGAGTGCTATGGCCAGGAGCAGTGAGTTGCGCATGATAAGGGGATCCCGAGTCGTGAACGGCTATTGTCCGTAAAAGTACCCGGATGATGCGCTGTCGCAGTCCAATTTAGGTGAAATGCCTGTCCGTTATTTGTGGACAGGTGCCGCGCTCTACTTCGCAAACGGCTCAGCGCCGGCGATGTAGAGTGTTTTGCGCCGATTTTCGGCGGAAGACGGGCTTGGAAAATTAAAGACCCAGGGTGACCCCATATACCCTCAGTAGACCGGTACTTGGGGCAAATGATCCGATTCCGGCCTCAGCCTCCGAGGGCTTTGGTCTCGGTGACGACGCTCTGAACGCCGGGAATTCGACGCGGGATCGCGGCCCGATGTGGGTACCGCTGCATTCGCCAACGGCGCGGTGTAGAGTTGGGCGGTATCCACGAGGGTGAATCGGTGAGCTATTTCGATCACGTCAGCTGTAGCAGCTGCAACGCCAAGGTCAATCCAGAGTCAATCGGTGGTCGAGGCGGCATGAACTGCCCCAACTGCGGCAACGAGCTTCGGTTGCCCGACTTGTTTGGTCTGAAGGACGCGTTTCAAGAAGAAGACGACGACAACATGTCCATCGACGATCTGGTCGGATCAAGTTCGGGGCGTTCGTCGCGGTCCCAGCCGGTGAACGTTGCGCCTGAAGAAGGTGTGAGCGCGCTCGAGCTCATGCGACGAATGAAGAGAAAGTAGGGCACCGTGGGGTCGCCCCAGTGCGCTCCCGTGGCGGATGGTCAGCGTGGCGTGGTCCGAGGGAGAAGGCGTTGATCCTACCCCTGATCAGCGTCGCCGCGGCGCCGTCGGAGGGCGCCGATGATCTGGATTGGCGGACCCGAACCCAGTATCGGACCCTAGCGATTACCGAAGATTTCATGGGCGATATGGCACGTCGACGTGGCGAGGATGTCACGCTGCACGAATAAACCCTGGTGTCGTATTGAAACGTGACAGCGGCGTCGGTTCTGGGCGTGTTAGGCGGGGGCTGCGGACCTTTCGGAGGCCACGGTGACTGAAATGCGGCTGGGACGGGGGGCATACCTCGGAATTTGGATAGTGTTGTGCGCGGGGCAACTCGTGCCCTTCTTCGCCAACTTTGGGCCAACCGATGACTCTGTCCGACTGATGTGGGTCATCGTGTGGCAGCTCCTGAAGTTGCCATTGACGATCGGTCGCACCAACGACTTGGGGCGGTCTCCGGACGACGCGCTGTTCACCACGCTGATTCCGGTGGCCAACGCCTACGGCTGGTACAAATTTGGTATCGCGCCTACGCCATCCAAGAAGCGATGGGCCAAGGCGCGCAGTCGCTGGAATGGCCAAGTCAACTGGTACAACCTCATTCCCCAAGCGCTGGGGCTGATGGCGAAGACCGCTCCGGTGGGCCTGGGGCTGCTGGTGCTGGTGTCTGTGCCCGCCACGCTAATCCTGGATCAGATGGAGAAATGGATCCCCGTTCTGCAGGCGCTGCCGCCCGAGTCGTTGAGCAACTACGCAAGCGCCGCCTTGGGAGTGTCGGGTTTCTTGGGCCTGTATAGCGGGCTGCAGACCATGAAACGCAAGACGGCTAGCCCGACGAGCTGGTTGCCGGTCATCTTCTTTGTCCCAAGCTTGTGCATCGTGGGGCTGTTTGCGGCGTTGGCGAGCCCCAACTTCAACACCTTGGTGCCGCTCATCTCCGCGGCGCTCGCCATGCCCTTCATCTTGGTCTGGTACAGCTTTATGGGCACGTTCGTGACCCTGGCTTGGACGGCAAATATGCACGTCGCCGAAACCGGTGAGGGCGACTCCGGCGATGCCATGGCCCTGGTTAAGCAGCGCCTATCGCAGGTATTGCCCGCCGGCGCCGCTCGGGTACAGTGGGTGCAAGTCGGCGGGCAGATGTTTGTTCCAGGCCTGTTCTACTGGGTCTACTCGGCGTTCGTGATTCCAGCGGGTTTGCTAGAGAATCCCGTGGTGCATCCGCTCACCAACCGCTCCGGCGATCTGTCCTGGGGCATGATGAGCCGATTGGTGAAGCTCTGCGTTGTGTACGTGACCGTCATGATGGTGCCCAGCCTTGCGTTCGTGGTGCTGCGACATGGCGGCGCGGTGGCCACGGCCATGATGACAGGCGACCTGGTGTCGGTGCCGTTGAGCACGCAAATTGTGGTCGATCTGTACAGCAATGGCGTCTACTGGTGGGTCACGGCGACCCTCTACCTGATGTACCAAGGCCGGGTAGCTCAGCTCCGAGAACGGGTCGAGGCGCAGGCTGTTTCCATCGAGATGTCCTAGCCCCCTATGGCAGAGCTCGGATACCTTCAAGATGCGGCAAGACTCCTCGAGCAAGGTCGACCTTGGTCGGGCCTCGGCGGAGATGCTGCGGCCTTTGCCATCGCCAAAGCCTGCGGAACCGGGCGTTGGCTGGTGGTGGTCGACCACGAGGACCGCGCAGACCGAATGATCGAGGCGCTGCGCTTCTTTCATCCCAAGCCTGGCACGGTGGTGGGCTTTCCGGCCGACGACGTCAAGCCGTACGATGGTTTCTCCCCGGACTCCGAACGACCTCGTCAACGGATCGTTGCGCTGCGGAAGATCGCCCGCGGCCGACCGATCGTGGTGGTGGCTTCCGCCCGAGCCCTTCTACAGCGGGTGCCCGACCTGGCCACCCGGGAGCGCGGCACGGTCACCCTCGAAGTCGGCAACGACTACGACCGCAAGGCGCTCATCAGCGGTCTCACCCACGCGGGCTACCTCACCACTGGCCGTGTTCAGGGGCCCGGCAGCTTTGCCGTCCGTGGCGACATTATCGATGTCTGGCCGGTAGGTTTGCGCAGACCGGTCCGCGTCGACTGGTTCGACGACGAGATCGAAGACATCCGCCACCTCGACCCCGCCACCCATCGGCCCGCAAGCTCGCTCACCCGGGTGGTGCTCATGCCGTCGCGCGAAGAGCGCATCGACGGCCCGGCCCTCGACCGCCTACACAGCGAGCTCGGTCGAATGGTGCGCGAGCAAGATCGGGGGGTCACCCTGAGGCGTCGCGTATACGAAGAGCTCAAAGAGGGCGTCCGCTTCTCGGCCATCGAGGACTGGCTTCCTGCCCTGGTGCCTACCGAGTCGCCACTGGCCTCTATGGCCGACTTGCAAGCCTTGTGCTGGCTCCCCGACGATGTGCACGCCGCGGCTCGCGACTTCGAGGACAGCGCCAAGCGGCGATGGTTGGCCCTCGAAGGCGATGAACGTCCGTTGGTTCCACCCCACGAGCGGTTTGCGCCGTCCAGCGACCTGTTCGACTACGTTGGCGACGCCCATCCCATCCACGGGATCAGCGGTGACCCCAATGCGGTTGACTTTCAAGCGGGGTCGGTCGATGGCTTTCACGTCCGCGGCTCCGAGCTCGCTCCCGTTGTTGCCCGACTGAACGCCCTCGCCGATCAAGACGTTCGTGTGGCATTGGTGGTCGAGGGCGACAAGCGCGCCGGTCGCCTCCTGGACATGATGGAGCTCCACGGCCTGTACCCCAAAACGGCCACCAACCCGCTCGACCTGAAGCGGAATCAGATCTCGCTGATCACTGGCGACCTCAGTCGCGGATTCGTGTGTGTCGAGTCGGGCTGGGCCTTCATCCCCGTCTCGGCGCTGTTCGGAGGCGGCGCTCAGCAGGCGGCCAAGCGCGCCAGGCTGCACACGCTCTTCGAGTCCGGCGTCACCGACATGGCCCAGCTCAAAGAGGGCGATCTGGTGGTCCACCGGATGCACGGCATCGGCAAGTTCCTCGGCTTGCGAAAAGTAGGCGTGAACGGCGTCGAACAAGACTTTGTGCGTCTGGAATACAAGGGCGGGGACCTGCTCTTCTTGCCAGTCGCTGCCCTGTCCCAATTGTCGCGCTACACACCGGCCAAGACCGACGCCAAGACCAAGCTCGACAAGCTCGGCGGCGTCACCTGGGAGGCGCGCAAGCACAAGGTCCGCGACAGCCTGATGGGCATGGCCGAGTCCCTGCTGCGGCTGTACGCCAAGCGCGAGAACGCCGTGCGCGACCCACTCGACCCACCCGGGCCGATGTACAAGGCCTTCGAGGCGTGCTTTCCCCACACCGAGACCCTCGATCAGGCCAACGCTATCGAGGCGGTTCAGGCCGACTTCGAGCAACCTTGGCCCATGGACCGACTCATCTGCGGCGATGTGGGCTTCGGCAAGACCGAGGTGTCTATGCGGGCGGCCATGCGGGTGCTAGAGGCCGGCAAGCAGGTGGCGGTGCTCTGTCCCACTACGGTCCTCGCCTTCCAGCATGTACGCACCTTCCAAGAGCGTTTTGTCGAGTTCCCGGTCACTGTGGCTATGTTGTCGCGCTTCAACACGGCGGCCGAGGAGAAGAAGGTCATCGATGGCCTGCGAGACGGAAGCATCGACATCGTTGTCGGCACCACGGCCATTCTAGGGCGCCGGGTGCGCTTCCAGAACCTCGGCCTGTTCATCGTCGACGAAGAGCATCGCTTCGGCGTGAAGCAGAAGGACCGCCTGAAGCGGATGCGAAGCGAGGTGGACGTTCTCTCGATGTCGGCTACGCCCATCCCGCGCACGCTGCGGATGGCGTTGTCGGGCCTGCGTGAGATGTCGATGATCGCCACGCCACCGGCCGATCGGCTGGCGGTTCGCACCAACGTGGCTCAGCTGTCCGAGCAGCGGGTTCGCGACGCTATCGGCCTCGAGCTGGCCCGGGGTGGGCAGGCGTACTTCATCCACAACCGGGTCGAGACCATTCACCGCATGGCCGAGCGAATCCAGCGTTGGGTGCCCGCAGCGCGGATCGTGGTCGCCCACGGCCAGATGTCCGACGCCGAGCTCGAAGACAAGCTGGTCGACTTCATCGAGCGTCGGGCCGACGTACTGGTGAGTACGTCTATCGTCGAAAGCGGCGTTGATTTGCCCAACGTCAACACCATGATTATCGACCGGGCAGACCACTTCGGCCTGTCGCAGCTTTACCAGTTGCGCGGACGTGTCGGGCGAAGCGACGTCCGGGCCACCTGCATCCTGGGGGTCACCGATACCGTGGCCGCCGAGGCCAAGAAACGTCTACGGGTGTTGGTCGAGAACACGAAATTGGGCAGCGGTTTCCACATCGCGGCTGCCGACCTCGAGCTTCGGGGCGGAGGCAACCTGCTGGGGTCGGCCCAGAGCGGCAACATCGACAAGGTGGGCTACGAGACCTGGGTCGGCTTGCTCAAAGAGGCGGTGGCCTCGGCCCGCGGCGACCTCGACCGCGAGCAGTTCGATCCCGAGATCGAGGTTGCGGTTCCGGCCCTCATCCCCGACAACCTGGTCAAAGACCCTCACGAGCGGCTGGCGTGGTACCGGCGGATCAGCGCGCCCGACAGCCCAGAGGGCGTCGAAAACGTGCTCGACGACTTCGAGGCCCTGGTGGGTGAGCTACCGCTCGAGGTGCGCAACCTCGGTGGGATGGTCAGCACCCAGCTGCTCTGTCGAACCTGGGGAATTACCCGGTGCCGTTGGCTAAAGGTTCGGGCGGTGCTGGATCTTCACGAGGCCTCAAGGGTAAGCGAGATTGTGGTCCAGCGCCTGGTCCGGTACCACCCCAAGCGGTTTTCGGCGAAGCTCGACGGCGACGTCCGGTTGCTGGAGATTCGGTTCACCCCCCGTGAAGCTGAGGCGCCATTCCGCTATCTTCGTTGGGTGTTCGCACAGTTCGCGCGGGAGGAGACATGAATCGACAGCAAACCTTGGGCATTGTCGCTGTACTTGGCGTGATGTTCGTTGCGTTGATGGTCTGGCCAACAGACTCGAAAGAGGCCGAGACGCCCAAGCTCGAACCGGTCCCCCAAGTCAAGCCGCCACCTTCCGTTCCAGTGGCCGAAGCCGCTCCGGTCGTGGCCCGGATGCGAGCTGCGGCGACCGTCGCCGAGCCCGAGGGCGAAGAGCTGGCGGAGCATATGGATCCGGTCACCCGACAAACCTACAATGTGGCCGTCAGCGACGCTATCGTCGACTTGCGCGCGGCTTGCCTAGACGTCTTGGTAGACGAAGGCGATCTGCAGGCCTTAGACGAGTTCGTGTTCGACGCTGTCGTGGTCGAAGGCGAGATCATCGACATCAAAATCCGCGCCCTCACCGAGGTGAGCAAAGACACCCTGAACTGCGTGCACAACGCCGCCTGGGAGACCGGTTGGCCCAAGATTAAGGTCGGCGGTGAGATGCGGTTTCAGCGAGTGTTCCGGGCGCAGTAAACCCACCAGCGGCGGCTGCATCGGGCTGCTGTTCTAGATGCGGCGCAGCTTCATTTGCACGTCGCCGGACCAGTGATTGTCAAACGCGCGGACGCAGGTGCCGAGGTAGCGGTCATAGTCTTCGTAGACTTGGTCGCCCCACTTCTCGCGGATGATGCCTTCGTTCTTCATCAGCCGCTGCCACCACTCGTTGGTGGTCGCGCGGTAGTCGGTGCGACGCATGATGAGGGACTCGAGCTCCCACTTGGGGTTGATGGCGCAGACCAGCTCTTCGATGCGGGGGTTGAGGCCACCGGGGAAGATGACGTCTGCGGTGAACGCCAAGTCTTCGAGGTCTTTGCGGCGACGAGGGATGCGGTTGCGCAGGATGGCCTGGAAACCAAAGGCAGCGCCGGGCTCGACCCATTCGGCCAGCTTGTTGAAGTAGGCGCGGTACAGCTCGATGGCCTTGCCTTCGCGGGCTTGGGCGGGGCTGCAAAGATGGTCGATCATCTCGATGGAGATCAGCGCGTCGAACTTCTTCTCGGGCTCGAACAGCGCGTAGTCTTTGATCCAGATGTGGGCGTTGGGGATGTTGCGATCCCAGCAGTACTTGGCTTGCTCTGTGGAGAGCGTAATCCCGTGGACTTCTTTGGCACCGAAGCGGCTGCAGCACTCGAGTGCCGAACCCCAGCCGCAGCCGATGTCGAGGATGGTCTTGGAAGCGTCCATCTCGGCCATATCGTATAGGACACGGAGCTTGTTCTCTTGGGCTTCTTCGAGGGTCATGCCGGGGCGGTCGTAGGCGGCCGACGTGTAGTGCATATTCTTGTCGAGCCAGAGCTCGAAGAATTCGTTGCTGACACTGTAGGAAAGATCGATCTCTTCTTGAGTCGAGGTCATGTTGGCTCCCCAAAGGGTTTGACACGAGGGGATTTACCGAGAAATGGGGCCCTCGTCAACCCGATTCGGCCTCATATTCTCGGATGATGCCCAGCGAAGGTTGTCGATATCTACCAGAGGATTGTCGTCGGATAGACTCAGGTAGGCAGACCGTGAAGGGGGTTACCCACATGGTGGAGGGCGATTTGAGCATCGAATCACGCGCACAAACGGTCGCGCATTCGCGTAATCGGCCCGCATGGGAACGGTTTTGAGGTGGTTTGCGCTCTTGGCGCTGTGTCTCGGCTGCGAAGGCGAACCGGCCACCCTCGCCGAGCTTGATGCGGCTCGAAAAGAGGCGACAGATCGGGACGACCTGCTGCGGGCCGAACGGCTCGGCGCTCGTCTGTGCGATCGCGGTCAATTGACGGCCTGCGAGGCTGTGCTCTCCTCGGCAGACGAAGCCCAGCGCCCGGCCCTCGAGGCGCGCGTCTGTGCCCTCGGAAATCGAGAGATTTGCTGGTCTTTGGGCACCCGTAGAATGTGGGTGGACCACGACCCCGACGCTGCGCTGGCGGCCTGGGATTTGGGGTGTTCCGCGGGCGACGTAAGCAGCTGTCTTGCGGCGGGAGACGTGTTTCGCACCCACCCTGACCTCACCTCAGCCATTGAGCGCTTTGGAATGGCCTGCCAGGCCTCCAGCTCGCCGGGGTGTGAGGCCCAAGAGGCGGCCAAAAAGCGCTTGGCCGCCGGTGCGTCCTGTGCGGAAAAAGGACAACGTTCCTGTATTGAAGCCTGTGACCCCGCGGCGCGAGGCGGCGCTGCCTGTGACCGTGCCCTCGAGCTCCAGCGCGAGTCTTGCGTCGATGGTGACGCCGAGGCGTGCACCTGGGCGGGACGTGCGTTGTCTCTGGGATGGGTCGAGAACGTCGACGTTGCCGCTGCCCAAGACCTTCTCTGGCGTGGCTGCGATTTGGACGACGCTTGGGGCTGTCTGCAGCTGGTGGTGAACATCGAGTCGGGGCTTGGGGAGAATCCATCGCCCAAAGAGATGCCGTGGCTGCGGAATCAAGTGTGCGATCTTCAGCTCGACTACGGCTGTTCGGCGAGCTGGACGGCTACCCCATGAGGGTTTGGTAGGCCCACAGGATGCGTTCGCGGGCCTCGGTGGCTTCCTCTTCTTGGTCGATGCCCGAGGCAGACAACAAGGTGGCTCGGTACTTGGACTGGATCTGGGCTGCGGGGGCGTCGGCAGAGATGCCGAGCACGTCGGCGGCGACGGCGCGCAGCTCGTTTCGCTCGGCTTCGGTTTGGGGGTCGGCTTTGAGCGACGCGATGAGGCTCTGTACCAGAGCGTTGGGAACCTCGAGCATGACTCCGAGTTGCTTGAGGACCTCGACCTCGGTGTCGTCGATGATTTCGTCGGCGGCGGCCACGGCGGCGGCGGCTTTCATAGTGATGGCTCGGGTGTCGGCGGGTAGGCTGCTGACGTCAATGTCTGCTG
>JAACDH010000031.1 GCA_009936995.1 Rhodobacterales bacterium | reverse complement strand
TGGCGGTTTTCCTATTCGGAACCCGGGCGTACATCAATTTGCCCCGCGAGTCGGCCCCTGACATCACCATCCCGGTGGTGCTGATCACAACGCCGTATCAAGGCGTTTCTCCGCAGGATATCGAGACACTCATCTCCATCCCCCTGGAAAATGAGCTGACCTCACTTCGCGACATCGAGAAGCTGTCCTCGAGTTCGTCCGAGGGCATCAGCGTCGTCAGCATCGAGTTCGCGGCCGACGTGCAGATCGACGAGGCCCTCCAGAAGGTCCGCGACCGGGTCTCTCGCGTCAAACCCAAGCTCCCGGACGACATCACCGAACCCTCCGTGCGCGAGATCTCATTCTCCGACATTCCCGTGCTCCTCGTCACCCTCTCGGGCCCCAACGAGGACGTTCTCGTCGAACTAGCAGAAGACCTAGAAGATGCCGCTACCCGGCTTGATAGCGTTCTCGACGCCGACGTATCAGGCGGCATCGAGCGTCAGATTCGAGTTCAGATCGACCCGGCCAGATTGAGCCACTACGGTTTGTCCCTCAGCGACGTCCAAGGAGCCATTAGCAACGAGAACGTGAACATCCCTGGCGGCAACGTGATGGTCGGCGGCGGAGACTTCCTGCTCCGTACCCCAGGTCAATTCGAGACGGCCCATGAAATCGAGGAGGTGGCCATCAAGCGCGTGGGCGACATTCCGGTGTTCATCCGAGACATCGCCTCCGTACTCGACGGAAAGGAAGATCGGGTCACCTACAGCAGGCTGAACGGAAAACCCTCGGTCACCGTATCCATCACCAAGCGCTCCGGCGCAAACATCTTGAGCGTGGCCCAATCCGTGAAGGCGACGGTCGCCATCCAGAGCGAGACCTGGCCCGAAAACGTCACCTACAGCGTGCTCGCTGACCAGTCCGAGAACATCGCCCAGTCGGTGTCCGATCTACAGAACAACATCCTCACCGCGCTCATCTTGGTGGTCGCGGTCATTGTCGTGTTCATGGGCCTGCGCAACAGCTTGCTGGTCGGTCTGGCCATCCCACTGTCAATGCTGATGTCGTTCCTCGTCCTCGAAGTCCTAGGCTTCACCCTAAACATGGTCGTTCTGTTCAGTCTGATTTTGGCCCTGGGTATGTTGGTCGACAACGGCATCGTAGTCGTCGAGAACGTCTACCGACACCTCGAAATGGGCAAGCCCCCACGGGAAGCCAGCATCGACGGAACCAGCGAAGTTGCCGTCGCGGTCACCGCCTCCACCGCCACGACAGCCGCCGCCTTCTTCCCGCTGGTCTTCTGGACGGGAATCATGGGCGAGTTCATGGGCTTTCTCCCTAAAACCATCATTATCGTACTCGTCTCCTCACTCATCGTCGCCATTGGCGTGCTGCCGGTGGTCATGGCTAAGGTGCTGAAGACGCCCGAAGTGGTCAACAACGAGAAGAGCCCCATGCGGGACCGAGAGCTGGGCACGTTGATGAGCGCCTACCGCTCGCTGCTTCGCTTCTCTATCCGATACAAGTGGTTTAGCGCGGGTTCTGGCGTGGGTACCTTCATCGTCACCGTCGGCTTTTTCGCGCTGTTCAACAACGGCAGCGAGTTCTTCCCCGAGACCGACCCCGAGCGCGCGGTGGTAGGTATCACCCTCCCTGTCGGTGCTGATCTAGACGCCACCGACCGCGTAGTTCGCCAGATTGAACCTCTTATCTCCGAAGAAGTCAATGTGGAGAGCTGGGTCGCAGAGGTCGGTGTATCTGCCGGCGGACAGGCGCTCACCGGCTTCAATGCCGCCCCCAACCAAGCCCGGATAACGGTCGACTTTAAACCGAGTAAAGCCAGCGCGAAACCCGGGGAGCAAATTCGACAGGGCAAGTCCGAAGACTCCGTAAGCCGACTGAGAAAGGCGATGTCGGTCATTCCCGGCGCCCGTGTCACCATCGAGCCCGAGAGCATGGGGCCACCCGTCGGAAAGCCCATCTCGGTCCAGGTCGTCGGCGACGACTTTCACTCCGTGGGTGAAGTGGCCCAACAGTTCCGTCGCAAGCTCGCCAACCTGCCGGGCACGACCGACCTCTCCGACAACTACAAAGTGGGAAGACCCGAGCTGCGGCTGCGCATCGATCGCGGCGCCGCCAAGCTCGTCGGCGTCAGCACCGCTCAGGTGGGGAACGCAGTACGCACGGCTGTCGCAGGCACCAAAGCCAGCACCCTGCGCGACGGCGAGGAAGAGATCGACATCATCGTAGAGCTCGCGCCCCAGTTCCGCCAAGACGTCCAGTCCGTCCTCGATCTACGTATTCCGGGACGTGCAGACACCTCACCGAACACATTCCCCGTCCCCCTCTCGGCCGTCGCGGGTTGGGACCTGGTGGGCGGAAGTGGCACGCTCAACCACCTCGATCAAGACTTGGTGGTCACCATAGAGGGCGACGTGGCCGTGGGCTTTAACGAGAACGCAGTCCGCGCCGAGCTCAACACCCTCATCGCCGGGTTCGAAACCCCCGAGGGAATCTACCTCACCCAAGGTGGCGCCAGCGACGACCAGGCCGAGTCCGCAGCATTTCTACAGCGCGCTTTCTTGATCGCTGTGGTCCTTATTTCCATGGTTCTCGTTACCCAATTCGACAGCATCACCACCCCGCTGATCATCATGGCCACCGTCTTTCTGTCGATGATCGGCGTTCTGTGGGGGCTGGTTCTCACCCATACACCCTTCGGCATCATCATGACCGGGCTGGGCGTCATCAGTCTAGCCGGCGTGGTGGTGAACAACGCCATCGTCCTGCTCGACTATGTCGAACAGCTCAGAGAGCAGGGACTACCCGTCGAGGAGGCGCTCATCGAGGCCGGGCTCACCCGATTCCGCCCCGTCATGCTTACGGCCATCACCACCACCCTCGGATTGTTGCCGATGGCCATCGCGATTGGATTCGACTTCAGCAAACTCCAGTGGGTTGTAGGCGGAGCGAGCGCGCAGATGTGGGGCCCCATGGCTATCGCGGTCATCTTTGGCCTGTCTTTCGCTACCCTGCTCACGTTGGTAATGGTGCCTACCCTGTACTCCATCCTCGACCAACTCCGGCTGAGCAGTCGCAGCGTCCGCAGCATGTTCACCAAGACCGTCGGCATCGCGACCGCCCTGTCGTTGGCCGTTCTATTCCTACCCGCGCCCGCACAGGCCGTCACCCTGGAAGAGGCTTGGTCTGCCGCCGAGAACCACAATCTCCAGCTGAAGATCAGTACGGAGTCCGTGGTCCAGAGTAAGGCGACCACCGCCAAGGCATGGTCGTCTCTCTCTCCTCGTGGCGACGTCAGCGCCACCTACGTCCTCAACAACCAAGAGATCGTGCTCGACATGTCCGAGGGACTGGATCCAGCCCTCGCCGCCGTGTCCGGTATTACGCCGATCACCATCCAAGAGAAGGCATTTTGGCAGGCGGAAGCGGGGGTCAGTCAGCGGTTCTTTAGCGGAACCGCCCTTCCCGGTATTCGCGGCGCGACCTTGGCCACCAAGTCCGCCAAATACACGCTGCAGCACACCAAGAACCAGCTCAAAGAGACGGTCGCCAGCTCCTACTTCGGTCTGTTGAACGCTCGGGAGATCAAGCGCATCGCCGAGGCCCAGCTGGACACCGCCACGCACCAACTTGAGCTCGCGGACCGGCAAGTGGCCGCCGGTATGGCCTCCCGGCGCGTGGCAATCCAAGCCCGACTGGGTGTGGCCCAAGCGAAGCGTCAGGTCTCCACCGCTCATCAGAGCGTGGTCGACGCCCAGATCGGATTCGAGATGATCACCGGTCTGTCCCAGTCTAACCTAGAAGTTCCCGCATCCGTGGTGACGCCAACGTCCGTCGAATCTGCGCTAGTCCAAGCAAAAACAGAGCGCTCCGACCTCCGCGCCGCCGCCACCCAGGCTAAGGCCATGTCCTTCCAACGGACGGCCTACGACCTGCAGTGGCTTCCCGTGGTCGACGGCCGCTTCGCATATATCTTCTCCGAGAACACCGGATTCCAAAGCGATCCCTGGACCTGGCGAGCCACCCTCACCGCTCGCTGGGACTTCTGGGACGGAGGCGTACGCGTCGCCGAACAGATTGAGTCTCGCAGCTTCGTCCGACAGGCCCAACTGACCGAGCTGGCACTCATGGACCAGGCGGAGCGAGAGATCCGCGTCGCATTTGAGGGTCTGAAAGGTGCAGAACATCAACTTGACGCCGTCGTCGAGGAGCTGGCCCTGGCCGAGGAAAACGTCGAGCTCGCCGAGCTGAGCTTCACAGCAGGGTCCACCACCTGGCTCGAGGTAGAACAGGCCGATTTGATGCTCCTACAGGCACGGCTTGGGCAGCTCTCCGCAAGGCGCGCCCGCGAACTGGCCGCCATTCACCTTCTAGCGGCCACCGGCGCACTCTGATGTCGCCTGCCAATGTGGCATGTGCTACATCTTGCGTATGCGTACGATTCTACCGCGCTGCCTGCTGGTCTTCTCGCCCGCCTTCGAGACTGTTGAGGCGGAATGTCACGCAAATTGCTAATAAGCACCCGAATCGAGAGTAAAGTCGCCGACATGAACCGCATCAACGACCCTCGGGGCACGCTTCGCTCGTCCGCCAGGGTCCACGGCCTCACGCGCACACCACAGAACTTACTGTCCATCTCCCGTGCCACACACCAGCGACCCTAGCGGACCTACTCCATGTTGCTTCACGCTCTCTTCCTCGGTTGGACCTACGTCGTTGCGGCCATCCCGTTTGGCGTGGTCATCACCACATTGTGGGGCAATGAAACCGATCTACGCGCCACCGGCAGCGGCAACATCGGCGCCACCAACGTCGCCCGCACCCACGGATGGCGCTTCGCGACGCCGGTGCTCGCCCTCGACATGCTCAAGGGCTTTGTTCCCGTACTTGTCGCCAGCCTCAGTTGGCCCGACCACGGATTGTGGTGGCCCGCTCTCGTCGCATCTGTCGCCTTCATCGGACATTGTTGGCCTATTTTTCTCGAATTCCAAGGCGGTAAGGGCGTGGCGACCGGCGCGGGTGCTGTGCTCGCGCTCACCCCCTTCGCCACCTTAGGTGCGGTCGCGGTTTGGGTCACCATGCTCGCAATCACCGGTAAATCCTCGGTGGCCGCGCTGGTCGCCGCGATCAGCTTGATCGGGCTGGCCAGCTGGATCGATCCCGAGATGATTCCTGTCGTAGCCCTTCTTTGCCTCGGTATCTGCATCACGCACACCGCGAATATTCGGCGCTTACTGCGGGGCGAGGAATCTCAGGTGCTGCGTCCCGTTCGTTGGAACCGAGCCAAACCAAACACGACGGTCGACGTCCTTGAGCAGTCGCCGGCCGGCTCGGTGGGTGGGCCCTCTATGTGGCGCGAGCGCGACATACCCAGTGACCCAGACGAGACGCTGCAGGCCACAAACGCACCAAATAGCCTAAACGTTGCGAATCCAACAGAAGATTTTGAGAGGTTCGACGTAAGCTAGGTGGCGGTGGGCGCTCCTAATCTTTGACGATGTGGAACTCGACGCGACGGTTCATCGCACGGCCGTCGGGCGTGCGATTCGTATCGATGGGTCGGGTCTCGCCGTGGCCCTTGGACGTAAGCCGGCTGCCGGCGGTGCCCTTGCTCTCGAGGTAGATGCGCACCGAGTTGGCGCGCTCTTGGGACAGCTTCATGTTGAAGTCGTCGCCGCCCTGGCTGTCGGTGTGACCTTCGACCCGCATTCTCATGTCGGGTACATCCTTAAGGACGGTGACCACTTCATCGAGGACCTTGAAGCTCTCGGCCTTCAGCGTGGCTGAACCGGTCTCGAATTGAATCGTCTCCCTGATCTCGACCATGGTGCGGGTGACCTTGACCAATGTAGGTGCTGAGTCGGGGCAGCCGTCTTCGTCGAGGTAGTTGTTCCGCGTTTCCGGGACGTCGGGGCAAGCGTCGTTGGCGTCAGCAATGCCGTCGGCGTCGCGATCGTCGGTGGGGCAACCGTTGCGAGCGCGTTCGCCGGGCTCGTTGGGACACTCATCGTTGATGTCGGCGATGCCGTCGAAGTCGTTGTCGGGGTCGGGGCAACCATCGTAGTCGTCCCAGTCGTCGGGGTCTTCGGCGACCATGGGGCAACCGTCACGGAAATCGGCGACGCCGTCTTGATCGTTGTCGAGATCGGGGCAGCCGTTGGCATCCTCGAAGCCGTCGGGATCTTCGGCGTCGTCGGGGCACTGGTCGACTGCGTCGATGATGCCGTCGCCATCGGAATCGTCACTGGACTCGGGGCAGCCGTCTTCATCGTTATGACCGTCAAAATCTTCGGGCTCGTCGATACAGCCGTCTTCCATATTTATGATGCCATCGCCGTCTTCGTCGCCGTAAGGGTCGATATCACGACAGCCATCGTTGTCGCGGTCGCCATCGAAGTCTTCGGGCTCATCAGGGCAGGAATCGACAATATCGGGGATCGTGTCGCGGTCGCGATCTACGCCGCCACAAGGCGTACTAATTTCAAGCGCCTTTAAGGCCTGATCGTAGGCGAAGTTCACGTGTTCTTCGGCGCGATGAATGCCTCCTTGGTGCTACTCGACCCGCGTAAAGTCTAGATGAGACTCTGCGTTGGCGAGATATTCTGGCGCACAGAGTGGTGCATACACCTTGTGAGCCATAACCAAGGTTGTTTCTGTGCGATCAATCGTATCGAGCACGCCGCGAGGAATCGCGCAGGCGCCCAAAACCAGGGGAATCAATAGGGAGAAGCGCATTTTTACTCCTCCAACTCGAATTCGTCGAGGTCGTCGCCCCATTCGTCGGGCACAACTTCGGGTTCGGGTTCGGGTTCGGGTTCGGGAGCCGGCGGTAGAACGGTGGACTCTTTAGGCTCGAAGAAGCCTTCATCGTCGTTATCGTCCGTCACCGGAGGTAGTGCCACAGGCCGATCGCGAAGCACGGCATCGGGCAATATCTCGAAGCTAGTATTGCCACCGTCCATGGCAATAATGGCTTTGTCTGCCCATTCCATAGAACGGACAGAGAGCTCGTCCGACATGCGGTAGTCGGTCCAACCGATCTCTTCGCGCGCCTTTTCCAGGTACCGCAAGGCCATGGTGTACTCGTACACCGCCTTAGCGTCAGCGCCCTCATCCCGGGCCACACCAAGCGCCGCTTCGGCACGAGTGACCTGAACCGAAGCCTTGATGGCAGTACAGCCGGGCAGGCTGAAGAATAGAATAGCGATCAGTGACCATAGCCGTATGCACAGACTCCGGACGCATTTCGCCATGGCGAGGACCACAACGTTAAGTGGTTTGTCCACACGGGTCGCTCGGCGTAGTATCCGTTTCCTGCATCGGTGGAGCAGCGCCTCTCGTGGACCAGCTTCATATTCCCATGGCCACCCTCTGGTCGCTCTACGCACTTGGCACCGTTGAAGGTTCACGTGTGCGCCGACCGAGAGATCCGGTCGCTGCTTGGATGCTTCGCAAGCACCCTCACCTAAACCCTTCCCTTCTTCAACCCTCAGTGCTGGCCATGATTCGGTCGCGCACCCAAGAAGTCGATCGGATGATTCGGGACGAGCTCTACGTCGCAAAACGTAGCGGATGCCCCATTCTGTATCAAAGACTGGGGGCGGGATTCGATGCTCGTTGGTATCGTCTTTTTCGGGGCCAAGACGATGCGTTCATCTCGGCACACATCGAGGTCGATGAGCCCGAGGTGATGCGAACCAAGAACGAAATCCTGTCAGCCAGTACTTTTCAGAACACCTGGTCCAACGTCACCACCCAATCTGCCCACGCCGCAGACTGGTCCGCGATCGACGGCGAGGGCCAGCCCGTGGTCAACCTAGAGGGCGCAGCCACTCGACTCGGTTTGCGGAAGCTGGTGCGCGTGCTCGGCCAAATTCGCCGCGACTGCTCTCGGGCACACGTCATCCTCGATCTCCCTGGCTTTCTCACCCGAACGGGCTCGGGGTATCTGCCACCGCCCACAAGCGCCAAACGTCTCCGATGGGAGGGGTTACGCCGAACCGGCGCCGGCAAGGTGGGCACCGATCACTTTCGCCAGCTGGGATGGACCATCGACGAGGACGTCTGGCTGATGTCCCGACCCGAGCTGCGGACCCAGTCCGGGGTTACCATTTGCCCCGGCGTAGACGGCGCCCGGGTAGTTCGATTGGTGGCCTGCTAATCGACGCGTTTCTAGCGTGACGGATCGCCAAGATCGGGCGCTTCGAAGGTGAGCGACGCCGACCAAATCACGCCGTTGAAGATATCGGTACGGCCATCGACGGGCACGGCAATCCCCAAGTCAAAGCCACCCTCGGGGCTGCGAACACCAAAGCCGCCGGTGAGATCTTGCCGACGGGTTGGACCGTCGTAACGATAGCCCAGGCGAACCTTAGGATACTCGCCAACCGCCTGCTCGATGCCACCACCGGCGATCCAGGGAACCTTGGCTTCGTCCTGCCAGCTGCCATCCATTAGCAACGACGTGCGATCGCTGTGAAACTTGAGGCCCATGCCACCCGTCAACGGCATTGCGCCAGCGTTGTCGATGGGTATCAGGTTGCGTCCCGTGGCGCCGAGAATCAACCACCGGGTGAGATGGGCGCCCATACCCGCGTCCAGATTCCCGGTCATGCCTCTGCCCTCGAGGTCGTGTGCGTACAGCGAAAACGCGCCCCCAAGGCCAAAGCTAACAGCGTTATTTAGGGCGTTTGTCCCCAGGATCAACGCGAAGTTGTGCTCACGCCGGATGTTGGCAATCGTCTCGCCGGGGATGAGCCAGCCCGGCAGCAAGTTGACCGTGGGTTCGACCTCGGACTTGTCGCCGATGTACGAGACGCCCAGCGCCAAGTTCTTAGCGGTCTTCGCGTCGACCGCAGAGACCGCGATTTGGGTGGCGCCGTACCCGCCCAGCTGACCCGAGACACCGAATTCGTAGCGTTCGTCGAGGGCGACCAATCCCGGATTGCTCAACAAAGCCAGGTTGTTCGCGGAAGCCGCGATTCCCGCCTGGCCTTGGCCTAGCAAGTCGGCCGAGTACGAAGGGTCGGCCGCGTGGGCGCTCGCAGCGACAAATGCCAGGAATACAGAGCCGTAAATGGATTTGCAGGGTGGCATGAATCAGACTACTAGGAGTGGCTTTTCGGGAGGGGTGCGGCGCGTTCGTCCGTCACTCTATGCACCTGTGGCCGCAGGCGCCACACCCACCGCCTCTGGCATTGGAGCTATCTATGGACGCAGAACGACTACAAGTCTTCAGAGACCTGCTCAACGCGCGCCTCGACGCGCTGATTAAGAACGCTGGCACCCACACGCGAAATCTAGTTCAGGCGCGCTCCTCCCACGCCGACGAAAGCGACCTAGCGTCTGAAGAGTCCGAGCGTGATTTCTCGATGCGCCTGGCCGATCACGAGCGCAACACCATTAACCAAATTCGTCAGGCGCTCAAACGCATCGATGCGGGTGAATACGGCTATTGCGTCGCCTGCGGCGAGGACGTCAGCCACCGTCGCCTGATGGCACGCCCCATGTCCAATCAGTGCATCGACTGCAAGACCGAAGCCGAGCAGCGTCACGACCGTCGGGCCTGGTAGCCATCGCCAGCTACGTGAAAGTGGCCATCGCACGACCACTCACTGAACCCTACACCTACGCCGTACCCGCACACATGGGGCCCCTCGTGCCGGGTCATGTGGTGCTTGTTCCCTTCGGCCGACGTGGCAGCGAGACCGGCTACGTGGTGGGTACCACGGACTCCCCTGACTTCGATCCGGCCAAAATCAAGTCGGTCAGTCGCCTCCTCGATCCCATCCCCGCCTTCGACAAAAAACAGCTGACTTTCTTCCAGTGGATCTCCAGCTACTACCTGGCGCCATTGGGCTTGGTCATCAACACCGCCATCCCCTCGCAGATGAAAGCGAAGGTGCTGTCGGTGCTGGTCCCCTGTGAAGCCGGTATCGAGGCCCTCACCGCCAAAGAACCCGAGGGCGACCACGCGCTCGTTCTCCGCGAGGTGGTGTCCAGGCCGGGGCTCACCAAGCGGGGCCTGGTTCGTCGCCTAGCCCAAGAGCTCGACAAGAAGGAGGTGGTACGGGCCATCGACGGCATCTTGCGAAAGTCCTGGGTGCAGTGGGATGACAAAGAAGTCGGCGAGACCAAAGCCCGCATCCAAACAGTGACCCTGGCCTGTCGCCCCGACGAAATACAGACCAAAGTGCCGCGACCGGGCTCGCGCATGAAGGCCGTGTTGGGCACGCTGCAGACCCATCCAGGGTCCATGGACGTGGTCGATGTGGTCGCACAACAAGGCCCCACCGCCCGCGACGCTCTAAAACGACTCGAGTCTCGCGGCGTGGTCACGTTCAGCGAGCGAGAGCGTCGAGACACCCTCAGCGACGCACCCGCACTTGGCCCCACCCGCGCGCTGAACCTGAATGACGACCAGCAGACCGCCCTCACCGCCCTCATCGCACCCGGCGCAAAAGGAACTTTCCTCCTATGGGGCGTCACCGGAAGCGGAAAGACCGAGGTGTTCTTAGGGGCCGCGGCCTCAGCCTTGAGCCAGGGCAAGCAGGTGTTGGTTTTGGTCCCCGAGATCGGACTCACTCCACAACTCGTGGGCCGATTCCGAGCCCGATTCGGAGACGACGTGGCCGTGCTCCACAGCGGCCTCACCGGCGGCCAACGACTGGCTCAGTGGCGGCGGATTCGCGCCGGAGAAGCCAACGTCGCCGTAGGTGCCCGCTCTGCCCTGTTCGCGCCCTTCCGCGATCTGGCGCTCATCGTGGTCGACGAAGAGCACGACGACTCCTACAAACAGGACGAGGGCGTGCGCTACAACGCCCGAGACTGTGCCGTGGTCCTCGGTCATCGCTTCGCCTGCCCCGTAGTCCTCGCCTCGGCAACACCCGCCATCGAGACCTGGTACAACGCCAAGCAGGGCCGCTACACGCTGCTCCGACTCCCCCGACGGGCCACGCCAAGGCCCGTCCCCGAGGTCGAACTCGTCGATCTCACCCAAGTCGACACCCCCGACGGCACGCCACACCCTCTATTGGCGCCCGCCGTGGTCACCGAGCTCCAGGCCACCTTCGCTCGGGGCGGCCAAGCCATCGTGCTCTACAACCGACGTGGATTCGCCACCATGGTCGAGTGCACTTCGTGCGGCGGAACATGGGAGTGCCCCAACTGCGGCATCACCATGACCTTGCATCGCGGCCGCTGGCAGATGGTCTGCCACTACTGCGCCCTCAAGCGGCCCTACAGCGAGAACTGCCCCGTCTGTATGGCCGACACCCTCGAAGAGATGGGTAAAGGCACCGAACGAATAGAGCAGACCCTAAAGGAGCTGTTCCCCGACGTCCCCATCGCCCGAATGGACGCCGACACAACAGCCGCCCGCGGCGCCCACGCCCGAATCCTCGACGAGTTCCGCGCCAACAAGACCCGATTGTTGGTCGGCACTCAGATCGTCGCCAAAGGCCACGACTTTCCCGATGTCCAGTGCGCCGTAGTGGTCAGCGCTGATCGCGGCTTCCGAATGCCCGACTTCCGAGCCGCCGAGCGCACCTGGGCCCTGCTCATCCAAATGGCGGGCCGCGCCGGACGCGGCGAACATCCCGGCCGTGTGTTAGTTCAAACCTGGAATCCCGACCACTACGTACTCACCCACCTCGACCGCCCCGAGCGATTCTACGAGGTCGAGCTCCGCGCCCGTAGCACCATGCGCTATCCGCCGCGCAGCCGCCTGTCTTTGATCCGCATCGACGGCGTCAATCGCCAACTCGTCCAAGACGCCAGCGAGGCCCTTGGACGCGAATTACGCAGCCAATGCCTCAATTTCCCGGGCGTGTCAATCCTTGGCCCGGCCCCAGCAGCCCTGCCCAAGTTGGTGGGTCGATGGCGGTACCAAATCGTCATTCGCGGCGTCGAGATCAAGGCATGGCGTAACTTCCTTCACCAGTCCCAGAGACGGGTCATGGCCACGGGAAAGAAGGGGATCCGGGTGTCCATCGATGTAGACCCGCGCCACTTGATGTAGCTAGAGGGCCACTCGAGTATCACCGTCGAGGGCGATGACTTGGCTGCACACTTGGTCGAGGGTGGCGTTGTCCCAGACCACGCACTCGGTGAGCCGGGCGCTGGGGCCGACGATGGCACCTGCACCAATCACCGTGTCGTGCAGGACCACACCAGGGGCAATTTGCGCCCCTGTACCTATCCAAACGGCGCCTTTAACATCGACGTCACGCACCAGCTGGGGGTCACCGAATTCGACACCGGCTGCGGTTCGACCGTATGCGGCGCGCTCGAATGGGTTGATGGCGCCCCGAACTTCGCCTCGGAGAACCGCTAGATTCGTCTCGAGGTAGGCGACGGGATCACCACAGTCGAGCCAGGGCCCGGTCGCGAGCGTAGCGCCCACGGACCGCTCGGCCACCAGCTGGACGTAGGCCGTGCGCACGATGCAGGCGAAGCCATCTGGGACTCGGTCGAGGGCCTGGCGATCGAGGGCGTGAATGCCGGTGAAGTGGGTGTCGCGGGCCACGGATCCTTCAGCTGTGGCCACGGCCAGCGAAGTGAGCTGCACAACCGTGCCGGTCTCGTCGGCCGCGACAATGCCGTATTTTGGTGCGTTTTCGGGGTCGCGCCGCAGGGCCATCGCGCCACCACCGTCGGGAATGGCCCCCAGGAGTGCGGTGAGGTCGATGCGGTGCAAAACATCGCCGTTCAGTACCACGAATTTGTCGGCCAGCAGGTGGGCGACCTTCTTCAGACCGCCTCCCGTGCCAAGAATATCGGGGGTTTCGATGGACAGCGTGACATGCACACCCTCGTGTTCACCGGCCCAGGGCGCCAGCTCGTCGGCCAGCCAATGCCCGTTCACCACTACCCGATTCAGCCCATGCTGAGCGCACAACGCCAAGGACCAGGACAACAGCGGAACACCGCAGACCGGAACCAGGGGCTTGGGAACCCTCTGAGTGAGTGGGCGCAGCCGGGTACCGAAACCCGCGGCTAGGATGAAGGCGTCATGCATGGCTTACCTCGGGAAGGCCGAGACCACTCCACCATCCACCGGCAACGTAGCGCCCGTGGTAGGCGTCTGCTCGGTGGCAAAGAACAACACCGCGCGGCCCACGTGCGAACCGGTGATCTCGGCCTTAAGCAAGTTTCGTTGCCGGTAGTGTTCTTGAAGTTCGTCGGGGCGAAGGCCCTTACTACGCGCCCGTTGCGGCCCTACAGTTGCCCACAAACCGCTGGGCACCTCCCCCTGAGAGAATACGGCATCGGGCGCCACGATGTTTACCCGCACGTGGTGTTCGGCGAGCTCGATGGCAGCCACCTTGGCCAGCTGATGCGCCCCCGCCTTACTGGCGCTATACGCGCCAAAATGGGCACCTGGAGCCAGCACATTCTTGGTGGAAATCAACACGATATTCCCACCCGTTCCTTGGTTCTTCAGTCGACGCGCCGACTCGGCAAACGCGATGAAGGCCCCACGGAGATTCACGTCCAAAACGCGATCGAAATCATCGATGCTCATGCGATCGATCAGACTGACCGCGGCGATTCCGGCGTTAACCACACAGATATCCACGCCACCCCATCGCGCCTCCACAGCGTCGAAGGCCGCCGTGGTGCTGTCGACATCGGTGACGTCGAGACGTACGCCAATCAGGGTCGGCGACGCGCCCCCGAGGACCGTCAACGCACGCTCAAGGCCACCGGGGTCGATGTCGAGGAGCGCAACCGCACAACCAGCGTCCAGAAGACTCTGGGCCACGCCCACACCGATCGCTCCAGCGCCACCCGTGATCACCGCCACCTGGCGGCTGAGCGGACGCTCCACGCGCTTGGCGAGCTTGGCCTGCTCGAGGCTCCAATACTCCATCTCGAACAGGTGCTGAGGCGACAAGCCCTGCCAGGGGGCTAACGCCACGGAGCGCGCTTTTGTGCGTAGCGTGTGCTCGGCAATATCTGCCGCAATCGACGCATCTTTTGGGGTGATTCCCACGCCAAAGAGCCCCACACCGGGGACCAAGATGACCCGAGGGGTGCTGTCCAGTTTGGTATAGGAATGCACGCCATCACCCGCATCGGCACAGGCCAAGAACTCGGCGTCATACGCATCGCGATACGCCGCCACGGCCTCCTCGATGGTCTGGCGCCAGCTCATCCCATCCTCGCTCATCGAAACGGTCAACACCATGGGAAGGCGCTTGGTGCGAATCACGTGGTCCGGCGTCAGCGGGCCATCTGCCGCGTACTGTTGGAGGGCGTGCGCGTCCACGTACGCCAACACCTCCTCATCTCCGCGATACGCCAGAATCCAGCGTTTCCAAGGGCTCTCTCCCTCGGCCAGGCAGCCGCGCAGCATCGGGGCCAGCATCACCGCGCGCCGACAAGCGGTCTTTCGTCCCGTGGGAATGGACGGTGCGGGCGACTTCATTTGAACCCGCGCCTGGGCCAGCGCCTCGTCTGCTCGGCTGACCACTTCAATATGCCGTTGATAACTCTCTTGTGCCGTCTCACCCCACGTAAACAAGCCGTGCATCATGAGCACCATGCCGATGGCGTCCGGTTGGGCTTCTAGGGCTTCTAGGGCCAGTTTAGCAAGGTCAAAACCCGGTTTAACGTACGGTACAATCACCAGATCAGAGCCCAGGAGGCGCTTGACCCGCGCCACCCCGTCGATGGTATTGGTGACAGCGACAATGGCATCCGCGTGGGAGTGGTCCACAAACTTGTGAGGGATCCACGCGTGCAGCAGCGTTTCGATACTGGGGTTGGGCGAAGACGCGTTGAACATATGGGTGCGCTGGGCGTTCACCATGGCCTCGTCCGTCAGCGTCTCCAGGTCGCGCATTCGCTCAAGGAAATGAAGGTCGACTGCCGGAAGGCCCGCTGGCTCGAGATCCGCCAGCCCCCAACCGCTGCCCTTCACAAACAGGGCGCGCCGCGTACGCCCCAACACATCCTGCACGACGTCTTTAACCGAGGTGTTACCGCCTCCATGTAGCACCAAGCTCTGATCTGCGCCGATCAAGCGCGAGCTGTAGACCCGCAGAGCCACCTGCTCGCCCGCATCGGAGCCCCATCGCGCCACTGCCTCAGCAGCGTCTTCATCTGACCATCGGTCCAGCATCGTGTCTCCCAGAGTCCGTCACTTAGCGCATAAACGGTAAATCCGCACAGCCTCTATACAGCCCACTAGATCACCCAATGCTGGTACTTCACGCCGTTACGAGTATGCTGAACGCCTCAAGTGCCTACAGGTGGACCAGTGACTCCAGTTATCTCTCTCTTCGCGCTCTTTTTTGGTTGTCAAGCCGCGCCCACGTTTCAGGGAATTTCCAGCGTGACAATACAAGCGGTCAGCGTCAACGGCCTGAAGCGCACCACGCTTCAACAGACCGGCCTCAGAGAGGCCGTCGACTGCCTGTACGCAACGACCGACGTCGACGCCAGCGCCTCAGCGTCCCGCCAACTGCTCGACGTGACCTACCTCATCCAGGTAGAAGACAACTACGGCGATCGAAACTTCGAACTGTACACAGATCGTCATATGAAAGGTAACAAAGGCCATTACTACGAAAATTTCTGTATTTTTGAGATCATCTCCGTGTACGCACCCCGTAAATAAACGGTTCATCACCCCAGCGACGCATCACTTCAAAAGATGGCCGCAGCGATACCGCTCCCATTGAGGCCGGCGTGACAGCGCCAATCGGTGGTCTCCTGGCTAGCGCAGGCGTGAACCGCGTTTAAAGAATCGCTCGATATCTGCCCGAGTGGGCATGGCCTCATGTTCGAGCAAGAGTAGCTCTCCCATCAACAGCGGTACGGGCTCTGTGGCGATCCGATCGTAGCTGAACGGGGCTACAAGCATCCGTACACCTCACCGCCCCGTCTAGTGAACCGCGCCATCTATAAAACCAATAGATTAATATACATTTTATTGCGCGTAATTCTGCAGATGATTGGTCGTATATCGCCCAATCATGGCCTACACAGCCGGTACAGTCGCTACCGAGGAGCGATAATCACCGTGGTGCCATTTTGGGGCGCCGCCGCAGTGTCCGTGGCATAGCCCGACATCGCCGACAGCAGGAGCCAGCAGACTGATATGACTAAAAACCCAGTAAGAAGGGGGCTAGTCGTGGCAGTTTCTTCGCGCATAATGGTGAGTGAACGGGCCATGGGGATTCCGGGGGAGGAGGAGAGAGGGGGGACCGCCGCGAATGCGGCTAACCACAGCATCTGCGAGGACTGTGCCAAAAGTCCAGCGGGAATCGATCCGAGGCACCGCCATGGTCCACTTGTTGGCGACGAAGGCAGCTCCAACACCAATCTCGTGAGGCTCACATTTCTCTCGAAACCCGGCTAACAACCTACCTCTCGGCGATTTGCCGATTGTGCATCGCAGAAGATCTGTGCTTTTTAAGTGGCCAACCGCGTATATTCAGGTTCTTCAATGGTCATCCCAGCCAACGATCCAAGTTGCGCGCTCCCCCGCAGCGCCAATCGATGAAACCACACCGAAGGTGATCGCAGCGTGAGCGAATTTCACTATGTTCGTATTCCAGGAGATGAAGGTGGCGTAGATGCCTGCGAAGGCACCGCCATCGGACTCGAGCTCGACGCCCTACTTGAGGACGGCCTTCCGCCCTGGAAAATCGCGCTGACGTTGGTAGCGTCCATGTGCGAAATCCTCGATATCACCCAAGAAGATGGCGAGCTTCACGGAAATATCAACCCTCTCAACGTATTTATCGACGAGACTGGCGCCGTCTCCATCGAGGGCTTTGGCGCCAAACCCAGCACGGTTTCCGCCCCCGAGGGCTCGCCCACAGGCACCAGCGCCGACCTGTACGGCCTAGGCCGCGTGGCCTACCAGATCATGACCGGCCAGGCGTTGCCCGCAATGCCCACCGACAGCGACAACGCCCACGACGACGCCGTCATCGATGTAATCCTCACCCTCGACCTGGCCGAAGTCCCCGACGAGATGCAGGGCGACATCCAGTGGTTCATCGCCAAACTGCTTTCGTTCCACCACGAAGATCGCCCGCCCGCAGTCGAAGCGTGGCGGACGTTCATCGCCTTCGCCGACGCCACACCTGGCCCCGAGATCGAGAGCTGGTGCAATCTCGCGCTCGACGGAGGAGGCGCCCGACGCGGCGGCGGCGCCATCGCTAGCCCAGACGCTCAAGGTGGCAGTGGCGGCAACGAAGAAGACGACGACCTGGGCGGCCCCATCCAAGGCAGCGGCCCCCTGTCCTCAGGCGCCGTCAACTTTGATGGCGGAGCTGCCTCAAAGGGCTCCGCAACAGCGTTCTGGTCTCGCGACGAGATGAAGGCCGCCCTCGAAAAGAACGAGGACGAAGAAGAAAACGACCGCAAGCCCGCGGCGGGCGGTGGCAACGCCACAGGGTTCTGGTCCGTCAGTCAAATGAAGGCCATGAACGAGGGCGGCGCAGAAGCCCCGCGGCCCAAGCGCGCCGACGAAGAGGCCAAGAAGCGCCGCACGCTCGTCATGGCGCCCATCTCTATGGCCGACCGCGACCAAACAAAGGAGCCCCCCAAAGCTGCGCCACCCAAGTCCTCGCAATCGCCTGCTCCAAAGCCGCTCCCTGTGAAGAAAGCGCCGGTCATCAAGGGGCCCACCGCTCCACAGCCGCTTCCCACCCCCGCCGCCAGCTCTGGCGGAAATGGCCTGATGTACGGCGGCATCGCGGTGGTCCTGTTCGTAGGGTTCCTGCTCTGCGTCGGTGTCGTAGGCGGCGGTGGCGCATTCGTGTGGTTCGGAGACGAGAGCGAGTCGGTCGATGTCCAAGAGCCCGAGCCCGAAATGACGCCAGAGCCAGAGCCAGAGCCAGAGCCAGAGCCAGAACCAGAACCAGAGCCAGAGCCAGAGCCCACGGCCAAGCCCGAACCCAGCTCCCAACCCAAACCGCGCTCTCGTCCACGAAGAGCGCCCAAACCAGCGCCCGTCGCTCCGGTCGGAGGTCCCGCGAAGGTGTCGTTAGTCACAACGGGCCGAGGAACCGTACAATGCGCTGGAGTAAACACCGAATTTGACGGTACCAGAACCATTCAGGTCGAAGAGTACCAGCTGCCCGCCACCTGCCTCGTCACCATCGATGGCCAGCGAGGCGTGTTCCAGGTTTACGCAAGCGGAACCGTCACTTGCAACACCGCTGGCGACCAGGTGAACTGCAATCCCATGGCCGTCGAATAAGGCCATGCGCGCAGTCGTACAGCGTGTCGCACACGCCACAGTCACCGTAGAAGGTGAAGTGGTCGGCGCAATTCAGGGCGGCATGCTCATCCTGCTTGGCGTCGGCCCCACCGACCAACCCGCCGACGCCGTGTGGCTCGCCAAAAAGATCGCCGGTCTCCGCATCTTCAACGACGAAAATGGCAAGATGAACCTGTCGTTGGCAGACTGCTCGGGCGCCGCTTTGGTGGTCTCGCAGTTCACGCTGTACGGGGACTGTCGCAAGGGCCGTCGCCCCAGCTTCGTCGGCGCGGCCCATCCCAGCCTGGCAAAACCAATGTACGAGCAGTTCTGCATCGACCTCGCGGCGCAGGGCGTCCAGCATGTCCAGCGCGGCGTGTTCGGCGCCGACATGAAGGTCGAGCTGCTCAACGACGGACCCGTCACCCTCATCATCGACAGCCCATGAACGAACTAGACGTCGCCGTGCAGGCCGCTCAAGCCGCAGCCGCCATCCTTCGCGCCCACGCCGAGGGCCCACAGCAGGTTACCCACAAGGGCCGTGTCGACCTGGTCACCGAGGTCGACCTGGCCTGCGAAGACGCTATCCGGGCCGTCTTAACCCACCACACGCCCAACATCCCCGTCCTCGGCGAAGAGGGCGGTGGCGACGAGTCCATCGGCACCCGCTGGGTAGTCGACCCCCTGGACGGAACCACGAATTTCGTACACGGCTACCCATTCTACTGCACATCGGTCGCACTGGAAGTCGATTTCCAGCCAGTCGCGGCCGCCATCATCGACCCGATTCGTAGCGTGCTATACGCCGCCGCCAAAGGCCAAGGCGCGCACCGCAACTCAAAGCCAATGCGGGTAAGTGACTGCCGAACCTTAGGCGCCGCCTTGGTCGGAACTGGGTTCTCCTACGACCGACGAGACCGGCCCGACTTCTACCTCGAGCCGTTCAAGCGCGTGATGTGTGCAGTCCAAGGACTCCGGCGCGGTGGTGCCGCAGCCTTAGAGCTCGCCCAGCTGGCAGACGGCCGTCTCGACGCCTTCTGGGAGTACAACCTCAAGCGCTGGGACGTCGCCGCGGGTGCCCTGCTGATCACCGAGGCAGGCGGTCGCATCGAACACATGACCGGCGGCCCCATGCAAGGGCTACACGTCCATCCCGTGGCCGCCAACGGCTGGCTCCTCGACGCCCTACGCTCAAGCGTACTCGGCGAGTCTACCGACTGATCTTTCCGATCGCCCGCATCACGGATGCATCGGATTCGACCTCGGAAACTTGAAGAATGGGCACCCAGCGGGCGGCGCTAGCGTCAGAGCCCGCGCTGTAGTCCAGATTTGGCGCCACAAACAGAAAGCGCACGTCGAAGTGGGCGTGCGTGGGTTCGGTCCGTCGAGCTGGGATCTCGTGGATGTCGATGTCGAACAGGCCGTTTCCCACCAAGGTAAGCTGGTCGATACTCAATTCTTCGGCCACTTCGCGTCGGGCGGAGGCCAAGATATCGACGTCTTGGGGATCGACATGACCGCCGGGTTGGAGCCAGCGGAGAAGCTTGCTGTGGAAGATCAGCAGGACCGCGTCGCGTGCTGGATTCAGCACGAAGCTGGACGCCGTAAAGTGGCCCGGCTGGAAGTGTGCTCGGGAAAACGGATCGCCGGGGACCTGGAGCAACGCCGCCATACGCTCGGCATAGGCGGCCTCGAGATCGTCGTCCGGGCGAAAGCTACGCAGGAGCTCTGCCAGGTGGTTTCGCCTCAAGAGATTTGCCGACCATCGTGGTACCAGCGACCGGCAACCTGTCGATGACGGGCTTTGGCCCACCACGCCTTCCAGGCACGCACGTGAAGAAGCTGGATACGCCAGGGCCCCTCGGCGTCGAAGGGCAGAGATTCGCCGGAGGTGATCACCAGCTCGTCGTACGCGGTGCGGCGCGTCCACGCATGCGGATCGGTGAGCTTCGTGACCAAGAGACCGCAGTCGAAGCGCTTGCCGTCGCGGTGACGAACGCCACCCGGGAAGGATTCCGCGTTGGTCTCCCACCAAGCGTGCCAGCGATTGCGCCATCCCGGGGTGTCCATGTCTTCGTGATGACCGGTGATGATACTCAACGCGCCGCTGGCGACGTCTACCACGTTGCGATCGCGCGCGTGCAATCCGTCGAGCAGGGTGGAGATGCCGCGCGGATCTCCGAGCAGTCCAAGCCCCTGCAGGGCGCCCAATGCGCGATCGCTAGCGCCTTCGGCGGCGTTCTGGAGCAACAGGAGATGCTCGGGACCGCCATACCGACCCACAATCTCGCCGGGATGGCCGCTGAGGCCCTTTCGTTTCTCCATCAAAGCCCGACCGTGGAAGTCGATGCCGCGTCGATCGCCCAACATCAGCAACGACACCGCCGCTGACTCGGCCAGTCCCGGCTGATTGAGGATCTCGGCCACCGCGCCGACCACGTGCCGGTTGCCCACGCGGCCCAACGCCACCACGGACGCCTTTCGGGCCGTAGGACTACAGTTGGGCTGCATCAGCCGGACCAACGCCCCTGCCGCCGCCGGTTCGCGGCGCAGGCCCAAGAGCTCGGCCGCCGCGGAGACCGCGTGGGGCAAATGGGTGTCGGGAGACTCGACACAGCGAAGTAGACCGTCGACGATCGCCGCGTTGGGCGACCGCGCCACTGCACCTTGTAGCGCTCGGTACGCCACCCCATCGACCGTGCGATGCAACAGGTGGTGGAGCAGCACACGCGCAGCCTTGTAGGACCGATGGCCACTCAACAGGTCGCAAGCCGCCACAAAACGAAGGACCAATGGGTCTTTTGCTCGGCCATGTCCGGCGGCCACGCCCTGCGCGCAGGCGTCGAGCTCGGCCGCGAGCGCGTCGACTACCTGCTCGGAAGAAGCAGCTATGGCCAGGCGATGGGCGCCAAGACGGCGCTCGGGACGCTCGGCATCGGCGCGATTCCACGGCGGACGAGAGGCTTGGGCATCGTGACGGGCCCGGGCTTGGGCTGTGGCTCGCTCAAGGTGCCAATCGAGTCCACGGCCGGGGTCGCCGGACATCGCGTCGGCCGCGGCTACCCCAATCGCGAGGTCGGCAGACATGAAACGGTCGCGAGCGGCCTTGATGAGCTGGGTGGGATCGGCGCGTCGGGCCAGCGCTAGGCGAACCAGACGAAGCATCGCCCACGCTTCGCGAACCGGCAGTCCGGCATCACCAAAGCCTCGGGCCGCCTGCACAAAGTGCTTCTCGGCAGCGGCGACATCATTTTCATCGAGGCACACATCGCCCAGGCGAAGTTCGACCCGCCATCGGAGCTCGGCATCTTGATCGCGCATCAAGGTCAGCGCGCGCATGTAGGCGGTGCGGGCACGAGGGAGGTCTTTTTGGATGCGAGCCAGGTCGCCATCTGCTAGGCAAACCTGTGCTTGAAGCACTGGCATTCCAAGCCGTTTGGCCAGTCGAGCCGCAAACTCGAGCCGCTCGGAGGCGCCGTCGATGCGCTCTTGACGCACCATTCGCTCGACGCGCAGCACGTTCAGGCGTACCTGGCCTACTTCGTCGAGGCCGCACTGCTCGGCGTCGGCGAGGATCTCTTCGGCCCACGGCTCTTGGCGACTGACCACGATTGTGGCCTGCAACAACAGGGCCTGACCGTGCAGCGTTTCGGGGCCTTGTGCACGAATGCGCCGAATGAGGGCCTCGGCTTCGTCGTGGTGACCGAGGCCGACCTCGAGCGCTGCGAGGTGCAGCGTGACATCCCATGGCGTGAAGGCGTGCGTAAACGTGTGACTACGAGAGACCAATCGGGTGAGCACATCTCGGGCCTCGGCGCGGCGTCCACGGTTGATCAAGCTGGTGGCAAGGGCCTCGCCGGCAGCGACCAGTACGAAAGCGCCGGCTGCGCCATGCACGTCGACAATCGCCTCGCTAAGGAACCGATGGAGCTCTTTTTCCCAGTTCTCTGCGTCAGCAAATGCCGGTGCTAACGAGCGAAATACCTCGGTATGGACACTGGATGCTCCAGGGAAGGGCAACGGTAGACGCGTGCGCCTTAGTGCACGCATCCATGCCATCCGAGCCGAGGTTCGATCCGAGATCGCCAGCGCATCGCCTAGGTATTGCCAAGCAAGGATGTTCTCTGGGTCGAGGGTTGTCGCTTGAGATAGTTGCCGTTCGGCGTCGTCGGGTCGCCCATCTCGAAGCGCGGCTCCCCCAGCGCGTACCAACTGCCATGGATCCTCGGGGTCCAATTGCCTACGAAGCGCGTCGCGATCGGCGTCGACCAACGCCCGCGCTTCGACCACGGCCAAGGTGCCCCCGAACCAGCCCGCAAAAGTGGTGTGCAGGCAAGCAAGTTTTTCTCCATCCCAGTGGCCGAACACATATCGACCGGGAGATTCTTCGGCGAAAGCCCATTGAACTTCGCCCGGGCCATCGGCAAAGAGGATCGCGTTGCCACTGATCTCACTCGCTTCACTGACCGACGCGGTGGGCCGAATGCGAAACTCACCGCGGAACAAATCAACGCCATTGTGAATCGCTAAGAAATCTCGAAGACCCGGTGGAAGTAGGCTTCCAAGGTGGCCTTCTAGGGCGGCAAGAGCGTCGTCGGGTGCACCGCTGGGGAGCTGATGGACATCGCGACGGTACTTCGCAACAACGCGCTCCAAGGGAGCGAGAGAGGCGTGCATATTCATCGGGGACTCAGTGGCGGGAGGGACAGCACCATGGAGATGCCGGGAGGGGCCCTTATTCTACAACGATCCGCCTACTTCCACAACTCTTATCGGTGAGCAGCCTGAGTTTGGATTGCGCGAACGGGGTTTGCGGACTGCCGCAACCACTGAACAGAGAGACTTGCGACCGCCTGAAAAGCGTCCTCGGTTTCGACCAATTCTTGGTCGCGCCACGGCAGCACGGCGATACCCACACCCGCCACGAGCGTGACGAGGCCAGATGCGAACACAGTGAAGAGGATGTCGGAGAGGGTGAGCAGCATGGGGAACCTCGGGGTCCGTGGACCGAACGTGAATACAGGTTACTGAACACCTGTCCACCTGTCAAGCGTTCAGTAGATTGACCTTGCGTTCAACCCACTCAACGGTCTAAACATGAGACAGCCGACGACCAAAAAATGTCCCCCTATGACGCTCTCCCGGAATTTTCTGATGAACAAAGGCCAAAAACTCGTGCGGATCCTCGAACTCCTCACACGCCAAGGTGGGGTTCGCGCCGATGTAATCGTAGATCGATTCGGTCTAGATGCACGTACCTTGCGCCGGTACATGAGCGATCTGCGCGATCTCGATATTCCACTGCACGACGAGGGGCGCGGCGAGGCACGCACGCTTTCGGTGGATCCCAAGTACCGACGCACGGGTGTTCATCTCACCCTGCTCGAGGTCCTCTCGCTGCACTTTGGACGCAAGCTGTTCAACTTCCTCGACGGCACAAGCTTCGCCGATGATCACGACGACGCCTTGCTTCGGCTCGCGCCCGCCATCTCTCGCGGCGATCAAGACCTGGTCCGCCAGCTCGACACCAAGTTCCTGGCCGTGCCCGAGCCCAGCAAGGACTACAGCGGCAACGCCAGCGAGGTCCTCGACGACGTGATCACCGCGCTGCTCTACAACAACCCCATCGACGCGCGCTACCGCAAGGCCAATGGCTCCGAGAAGCGCTACCTGCTCAATCCCTACACACTGGGTACCTTTCGGCAGGGGCTGTACTTGTTTGCGTACGACACCGAAGCCGGCCTGGTCAAGACCTTCGCCATCGAGCGCTTCGTCGACCTCACCCGCAGACGAAAGGCGCGCTTCGAGATGCCTACAGGCTGGCGTCCCGATGCCCACATCGCGCACGCTTTCGGCATCATCGGCGGCCCGCCAACACCGGTCATCGTCGCCTTTCGCACCAACGTGGCGGCCTATATTCGAGAACGCAGCTGGCACCCCACCCAGACCTACCGAACCTTGGCCGACGGTCGACTCGAGCTCCGCATGGAGGTCGCCATCACCGTCGAAGTCGTCACTTGGATCTTGGGTTTCGGACCCGACGCCGAGGTCTTTCAGCCCCTCGAACTTCGCGAGCGGGTGGCGGCCACGCTACAACGAGCAGCCCAACAGTATGGAGGTTCCGGTTGAAGCGTAGCGCCGCCTGGCCCACAGCACCCGATTCGGCAGACGTCTATGCCGACGAAGCCGACCATCGCTCCGGCTATGACGACTACCGCGAGCGGGTCGAGCCGGCCTTGCCTAAGGCCGAGTACCTCCCACTAGAGACCGACTTTCGCGCGCGCATCCGCGACATCTTCGCCGGTCGGGACCAGGCAGATGCGGCGCTGGTGTCGTCGGCCCAGCAGCTAGGCCTCACCCAATCGCGCCGAAACGCGTCCCGCCGAAACCAGCCCGGTCCGTCGGCGGTTCCGAATCTCAGCATGATCGCTCGAATCACCACCGACCTCTGCCCTGCCGCGGGGGGCGAGTCCGCCGATCGTTTCCTAGGGCCCATCGCCGACGCCCTCGATCTTCGCAACCCAGACCATCGTCACGCCGCCCAGGTCGCCCTCGCCGCCCTCTGCTTCTCGGTCACCGACGGCACACTCAACCCCAACCGCAGCGGCCCCGATCCAGGGCTCACCCCGTTCGAGCTG
>JAACDH010000257.1 GCA_009936995.1 Rhodobacterales bacterium | reverse complement strand
GCGCTTCCTGAAGTGCCAGCTGACCGAGAAAACTAAGAAACCAACGCATTTGCGCAACCATCGTCGATGTCTAACGCTTCGGCGCAGCAACGGATCCCGGTGTCGAACCCGTAGGTCAGGTTGACTTCGCTCCCGAATTAGGCGTCGCACCACGGTTGCTTTTGGGCGTCATCGTAGTAGCCAGTGCCATCTTCGCGGTCGTTCATCATGCCGCGGGTGCCGCGGGCCAATTCACCGTGTGTTCCGTGCCATCTGCTTGGGTGGTGGTCACTGTGAGGCCGTCGCCACCGCCGTAAAACGTGATGAATGTACCGCATCCCGGCAGCGTCATGGCAAGGAGGATGGGTATGATGAACTTCACGGGGGCTCTGGTCTAGGCGGAAGGTAAGAAGCACCACGGAGCATCGCTCCAGGTCGTGCAAGCGTAACTTCGAGACAGCGAGCGACCATGAATGAAGCAAAGCCGAAGCCGCATCTGCGTAGCTGTATTGTACTAGCGCCTTACCCATTCGGGTTCGCTACACCGCCTCACCGACGAACTTCCGCGCCCGATGCGCCAACCCATAAATGGTAAGGCTGGGATTCACGCCCAGCGCCGTCGGAAACACCGAACCGTCGACCACAAACAGGTTCGGTATCTGATGGTGCCGGTGCTGGGCGTTCACCACGCTGGTGCTGGCGTCGTTTCCCATACTGCAGCCGCCCATCTGGTGCGCCGAGAAGATGGTGTGCTCGTGAGCGCCATACGGAGCGGTGGCCAGCGCCGCGAGGTCAGCCTTGGACGCAACGTGAACGGAGCTTCCATGCATGGAAGCGGCACCGAGGGCTCCTGCGGCCAGATGAATCTTAGCCAGAGCGTCGTGACTAGCGCGGAAGCCCTCGGCGAGTTGGGCCGAGATGGGGTAGTCGAGCTGGATACGACCATCGGACTTCAGGCTAACCGTGCCGCCTTCATCGCCGGGAACCAAACCGTCGACACACAGCGAGATAAGCGGCGAGAGGTAGGGCATCTGCTTGAGGAACGCTTGAGCTTCGAGTCCGAACATGCCCGATGAAGCGGCTGCCAACATCGGATGTAGCGGTGCATTCTCAAGGAAAAAGCCATACTTATCGGCACCCCGATCGATGAAATGGTGGCTACTGACGGACTGCGGCGCCCCATACCAGCCGTCGATGCGCTCGGCGTACCGCCCAATGACGGCCACTACGGGATGGAGGAAGGTGCGCCGGCCGACCGGCCCCAAGCCACCGAGACCTGAACGCATGAACAACGCCGGACCATTGACCGCACCGCCACTGCTGACGCAGACCTTAGGTCGAACGGTAACTTTTTTGCCGGTGACTCGGCCGTCGTAGCCCCGCTGGAGCACGGTTGCATGTACGGCCACCACCCGCTTGTCAACCACCTCGATGCGATCGGCGCGGGTATCGGCATACAGAGTGAGCCCACGGGCTACGGCGTCGGGCAAGTAGGTGACATGCATCGCCTGCTTGCCGTCGACGGGACAGCCCATGCCGCAATAACCACTGTTGGCGCAGCCCTTGACGTTTCGTCGGATGAGCGCGTGGTCCCACCCCAAGGCCTGGCAGCCCTTGGCCAGCCGGCCATTGCTGGGGTTGGGCGGAATCTGGTCCCAAGTCTTGACGTTCAGTCGCGCCTCGACGGCCTGGAAGTGCGGCGCCAAGGTAGCGACGTCGAGGCCCTCGATGCCGTGCACCTGCTGCCAATGTTCGAGGATACGCTCGGGCGTGCGGAAGCAGGTGGTCCAGTTGACCGTAGTGGACCCGCCCACACTGCGCCCCTGCAGAATGGTAATCGCCAGATCAGCCGTGGCTCGGGTTCCGCGCTCTTGGTATAGCATCGGAAACGCTGTGCCCTCTTGGAGGTTGAAGTCGCGTCGGGTGTGGTGACCGCCGGCTTCGAGCATCACCACGGTGAGGCCGGCTTCGACCAGTCCAGCGGCCAAGACTGCGCCACCTGCGCCAGAGCCGATGATGCAGACGTCGCAGGAGACGTCCACGTCTGCGGTGATCTGCACACCGTCGATGATGGCACCACTCATAGACCAGCCTCGTGTTTGCGACGGGCAGCGGCCCATGGGGGCGGCCCTTTG
>JAACDH010000256.1 GCA_009936995.1 Rhodobacterales bacterium | reverse complement strand
GTTAGGCAGGCCCAGTCTGGGTTTCCAATGGGCGCCCGGCTTGCCAGTGGTTTGTATCGCACGTCTCATCAAGTGGTTCGGCTTCTCTTCGGTCGTGAAACGTATGCTGAAAATGACCTGGTGAGGCGGTTCGAGTTGGCTAGCACCCTGCGTCGATGGGCAGCCACCGCTGGTGAAGACCTGCATACGGGGGTGGGTGCAAAAGCAGTGGTCAGCGAGGTGCAAGCAGCTGGTGGTCGACTCACGTTTGAAGACCTAGCCAACTACAAGGTGGCTCAACGAGACCCCATCGTCATTAATTACCGAGGGTATACCGTAATTACGATGCCACCTCCGTCTTCCGGAGGGATCGTGTTGGCGCAGGTGCTTCGGGTGCTGGAAGGCTACGAACTGTCGACGTTGGGGCACAACTCTGCAGACTATGTTCACTTGATTACCGAGGCGATGAAGCACGCTTACGCCGATCGAGCTCACTATTTGGGCGACGCTGATTTTGTTGATGTACCGGTTCAAGAGCTTATCTCTGACGCTCGGGTTCGGGAAGTCCGAGGCGAACTTTGGCCCGGGCGTACGTTCGAGCCAGCCCACTATGGGCTGCCAGTGGCGCCTCCCCAAGACGCCGGGACACAGCACATCTCGGTGTTGGACGCCTTCGGAGGAGCTGTGGCACTGACGACAACCATCAACACCAGCTTTGGCTCCGGGGTTGTGGTTGAACAGAACGGGATGGTGCTGAACAACGAGATGGATGATTTCTCTGCGGCGCCCGGCGTTCCGAATGCATACGGGCTCATCGGCGGTGAAGAGAACGCGATCGAGCCTGGGAAGCGACCGCTGTCATCCATGTCGCCCACCGTGTTGATCGGGCCCACGGGCAAGGTCGAGATGGTGGGTGGGGCGTCGGGCGGTAGCAAGATCATCAGCGCCACGCTTCAGGCGATTCTTAATCGCGTCGAGTTCGGGATGGACGCTCAAGACGCGGTGGCTGCGCCCCGGTTCCACCACCAGTGGCAGCCGAATATGCTCGCCTTGGAGTTCGGGATCTCACCGGATACCGCTGATGCGCTCGAGGCGAGAGGCCACAAGGTGATTCGAATGGCCACGCGGGCAGCATGTGACACCGGCAAGCTAGGCTTCGCACAGTGTTTTCACGCGTCCGTTCAGATGGTTGCTCGGGAGTCGGAGGGCGTGGTTGCGGGAGCTGCAGACCCGCGGAAGGGCGGGCGCGCCGTCGCAGTTAAAGACGCGAATTAAGCCGAGATCACATGGTTTTCGAGTGCGGGCATACCTTCGACGAACACCGCGACGTGGTCTCCGGCGTCCATGGGGACAACGCCGTCCGGTGTCCCTGTGGCCACCAGGTCGCCGGCTTTTAGCGTCATTACCTGGCTGACCCACGCGAGCAGCTCGTAGGGGTTGAAGACCATCTCGGAGGTGTGCCCCGAGGCCCTGCGTATGCCGTTCACTTCGACGTGGACCGATAGGTTGAGCGGATCGAGGGTCGTGTCGATCCAGGGTCCGACTGGACAGAATGTATCGAAGCCCTTTGCTCGACCGAAGACACCGTCCTTGCGTCGTAGATCTCGCGCGGTGACGTCGTTGACCGCGGTGACGCCGAATACGGCGGCCTTGGCTTCTGCCACGCTGGCCCGGTGGAGTCGGCTTCCGAGGACCAAACCAACCTCGCCCTCGGGGTCGACCCGACTGGAGCAGGCCGGATAGACAATGGCTCCGCCCGGTGACAGCAGGCTACTCGGAGGTTTGAGAAACATCATCGGTTCGGTGGGTACCGGATTTCCGAACTCGCGAGCGTGTTTCGGATAGGTACGAGCAAAACCAATAATCTTCGAAGGGAGCACCGGCGCAAGCAAGGTGGTCTGGGCGACGTCAATCTCATTGAAGCGCACGCCCGCAAGCCATGGCGGCCCTGTCAGGAGTGCGACGGTGTCTCCGAGGTGTTCGGCCCAGTCAACGCCGCCTGGATGGGCGACCCGGACCAGTCTCATGCGTTGCCTTGCACACCTTTAATAGCGGCTTGAAGGGATGCGTGATCCTTCACGACGGCGCCGATCTGCGAGACGGTGAGGGCCGCGACCGCGCTGCCGAGCTCGCCGCAGTCTGCTGCAGACCAGCCGCGGGTGAGTCCGAAGAGGAAGCCGCCGGCGTAGGCATCGCCAGCGCCGGTGGTGTCGATGGCGTTGACCTTGTGGACGCCAACCTTGTGCACCTCGCCGTCGTGCCAGACCAAGGAACCCTGGCTACCCAGCTTGACCACTACCGTGTCGAGGGCGGCGCGCTTAGCGATGGTGTGGATGGCGTTCTCAGGATCTTCTTTCGTGAGCTGACGGGCTTCGTCGGCGTTGAGGAAGACGATGTCGGCGTGGATTTCGAACACTTCCCACAGGAGGTCGCGGATAGCGCTTACTACGAAGGGATCCGCGGCGTCGATGGACACGCGAACGCCGTTCTGGTGGGCGTGCTTGATGGCCTGGAGCGCTACCGCCTGCATGGGCCCAGGCAACAGGGTGTAGCCAGTGAAGTGAGCCACGCGGCTGTTGCCGAGTACGTTAGTGAAGTCGCCGAGCTCGGGCAGGCAGATGGCTGCCCCCAAGTCGGTGAGCATCGTGCGCTCTGCGTCGCTAGCAGAGATAATGGACAGGCATTTACCCGTGTTCTCGGTGGCAGAGAAGCGAAGGGCGTGTTTACCGCAGGCTTCGTCCATCTTTGCGGCGTACATGC
>JAACDH010000255.1 GCA_009936995.1 Rhodobacterales bacterium | reverse complement strand
GCGGGCGGTGGTGGTGAGCCCCGCCACATCGGAGCCAGCTTGGGGCTCGCTGATGCCCACGCAGCCAACCAGGTCGCCCGCGATGGATGGCGCCAAGTATTGCTGCTTGAGTTCTTCGGAGCCAAAGCGTGCCAGCGCGGGTGTACACATGTCGGTCTGAACCCCGAGGGCCATGGGAACACCGCCACAGTTGGCAGCACCCAAGGCTTCGGCGACGGCTACCGAGTAGCTGAAGTCGAGTCCCAAACCCCCATATTTTTCGTCGTATTTTACGCCCAACAAGCCTAGGTTTCCGGCCTTTTTGAACAGCTCGTGGATGGGAAACTGCTCGTCCTTCTCCCACTCGTCGCAGTAGGGGTTGATCTCGGACTTGACGAACTGCCGGACGGTGTCGGCGATGCTCTCGTGCTCTGGGGTCCATTCCATGGTTCTCTCCGCTTAGGGGCGTGCAACGCCGAAGGTGCTGGGTCGAAGGGTGCGCTGGTCGGCCTCGGCCGCCATGCGTAAACAGGTGCCGAGGAGGGCACGGGTGTGACGGGGGTCGATGACGCCATCGTCGAACAACCGGGCGGTGTTGAACAGAACGTGCGCTTCGCCGTCTAGTTGGTCTTTCATCATGTCGAAGGCGCCTTTGACTAGGCTGGGGTCGACCGTGGAGCCCTGTCGCTGCATTCTAGCCACGGTGATGATCTCCATGACGCCGGCTGCCTGGGCGCCGCCCATGACCGCGCACCGGGCGGTGGGCCAAGAGAACAGGAAGTTGGGGTCGAACCCTCGGCCGCACATGCCGTAGTTTCCGGCGCCGAACGAGCCACCCACCACGACGGTGAGCTTGGGCACGGTGGCGTTGGCGACGGCCTGAATCATCTTGGCGCCGTGCTTGATGGCGCCACCGCGCTCGGCCACGGTGCCCACCATGTAGCCGGTGGTGTTTTGGAGGAAGATGAGCGGCGTGCCGGACTGTTCGCACGCCTGGATGAAGTGGGCGGCCTTGGTGCTGCCGGCGGGCTGGATGGCGCCGTTGTTGGCCAAGATTCCCACCAGCTGGCCCTCGATTCGGGCGTGTCCGCAGACCATCTCGACGCCGTAGCGGTCTTTGAAGCCGAGGAAGTCGGAGTTGTCGACGAGCCGCGCGATGATCTCGCGGGCGTCATACGGGGTGCGCGGGTCGGCGGGCACGATGCCCATCAGCTCGTCGGCGCTAAATTGAGGGGGTTGACAGTCGGCGATGGACTGTGCCTCGTCCCAGCGGAGCTTGTCGAGGACGTCGCGGGCGACCTCGATGGCGTGCAGGTCGTCTTCGGCCATGTACTCGCCCAAGCCGGTGACCGTGGCGTGCATCTCGGCGCCCCCCAGAGACTCGTCGTCGGCGTCTTCGCCCATGGCCGCTTTGACGAGCGGGGGACCAGCGAGGAAGATCTTGGACCGCCCTCGGACGAGGACGACGTAGTCCGAGAGCCCTGGCAGATAGGCGCCTCCGGCCGTAGATGATCCGTGGACAATGGCTACCTGCGGGATGCCCGCCGCCGACATGCGGGCTTGGTTGGCGAAGCCCCGACCGCCGGGCACGAAGATCTCGCCTTGGTACATCAGGTTGGCGCCCGCCGACTCGACCATGTAGACCAGGGGTAGCTTGTGCTGTCGGGCGATTTCTTGCATCCGTAGTGTCTTTTTGAAGCCCATGGGTGAGATTGCGCCACCCTTAATCGCGCTGTCACTTGCGAGGATGGCTACCCGCTTGCCCGCTACTGTGCCGATGCCGGTGATGGAGCCGCCGCCCATGACGGTGCGCTTGCCGTCGTCGTCGTGCATGGCCAAGCCGGCGAGGGTGGACAGTTCGATGAAGGGGGTGCCCGGGTCGAGCAGTCGGGCCACCCGCTGACGGGGAAGGATCTGGCCACGTTTGTCGAACTTGGTTCGCTTAGACGAGGACGCTTGGCGAACTTTGACTTCGAGATCGCGAATCTCTTTAAGTAGACCTGACATATAGGCTACATTGGCCGCAAAATCGGGTGCGTTTGTGTGCAGTCGGGAGCGGAGCACGGGCATGGTCAGCCGTCCTCGGTGAGGGGGATAAGGTGGTTGAGGCGTTGGGTGTCTACGCCTAGGCCCCGGAGCGCGAAGCGCGTTGCGAACTCAACGTGCCGGGTGAGATCGGCCTCGCCGGTGCGGTAGACGGCGTCGGCCACGTGGTTGGCGATGAGAGAGAACATCAGTTGTGCAGAATGATTGGCGTCGTCGACGGTGAACAGTCCCGAATCGACTCCGGCTTGAATCAGCCCGCCGACTTTCCGCGATAAGGCGCGACGCGCGCTGTGAATCTGCTGCTCGCTCTCGTCGCCGGTGGCCGCTTGTCGAAACACTCGCAGCAGGGCCCGCTCGTTGTACACAGACCGTTGAAGCTTGGAGAGGCCGCTGACCAGCCGCTCGTCGATGGGGCCGGGGGTGTCGATACCGTGCTGGAAGGCCTGTAAATAGCGACCCATTAGCCCGCGACGCATCTCGCCTAAGAGCTGCTCTTTGTTTTTAAAGTACAGGTAGAAGGTGCCTTGTGCCACACCTGCTTCGCGGACAATTGCCGAAACAGAGGTGCGTGCGTAGCCGTCTTCCATGAAGCGGCGTTGGGCGATGGCGAGGAAACGTTCGCGTTTTGCGGGGTCGGTTCCGCGGGGAGCGGAGGTGGCTGACTGACTGTCATTCATAGAGAGAGTGTAGGCAGCTGGGCGAGGGCTGTCAAGGGGCCGGCGCTGTCAAAGGCGGTATGATGACCGCCACAGGGGATAGCGCTCCGTGTCTGAAGTCCGAATCCAAGCCCGCCAACTCACGCGTATCTGGCCCGTTTCCTCCGGTGAACCCGTCCGCGCCGTCGACGATGTGTCATTTACCGTCCATAGCGGAGAGATCTACGGCCTGCTCGGCGCCAATGGTGCCGGTAAAAGCACCACGATGCGCATGCTGGCGACGCTCACCAAGCCCACCTCCGGCACGGCCCTGCTCTGTGGCCATGACGTTCAGACCGCCGCCGCCGAGGTGCGCCAGGCGCTGGGATACCTCTCCGCGAGTTCAGGTCTTCCGACCAGGGTGAGCTGTCGCGAGGTGCTCGAGCTATTCGCCGGCCTCCACAAAGTGTCCGACATCCCCACCGCCGTCGACCGCGCCATTATCGACTTTGGCATTCTCGACTTCGCCGACCGTCGTATCGAGACCTTGTCGACCGGCATGCGCCAACGGGTTCGGATTGCATGTGCCTCCATTCATCAGCCGCCCGTTCTGATCCTCGATGAGCCTACGGCTGGCCTCGACATCGTGGCCTCCGATCGTCTTCTGAACGGCATCCTCGCCGCCAAAGCGCGAGGCACGAGCATCATCTTTAGTACCCACATTCTCCGTGAGGCCACCAAGATCTGCGACCGGATTGGCGTCATCGACCACGGAAAGCTGAAGGCCGAGGGTACGGTGGAGGAACTGACGGCGCTCACGGGGAAGACGACCTTTGAGGGCGCTTTCCTCACGTTGATCGGCGGATGATGCGGGCCTTTGTTATCGCTCTTCGACTCGAGCTGTTGTCGATTTTGAGGATGCGGGAGACGTACACCTTCGGCATTTTACCTGCGGTATTGGCGGTTCCTGTGACTGCCGCGTTGGTCTTGGTGGCGATGAGCTTTACGTCCGAGAACACCTTGGCCATTCCCCAAGATGACCCAGCGGGACTCGACGTCGAGAGGCTGCTTGAACGTCACCACGATGTGGTCCGCACCGACGATCCACGGGGGCTC
>JAACDH010000254.1 GCA_009936995.1 Rhodobacterales bacterium | reverse complement strand
GTTCGCGGGCTCCTTGGGGCCCAAGAAGGGCTGGCTTCGTTGCTCGGTGTCAAGCCTGAGGTAAGCCCTTAGTCGCCGAATTGTTGGCCCAAGCGCAGGCACAACTGCGCCAAGAAGTGTTGATCGACCTCATCGAAGGCGTTGGGCAGGTCGGAGTCCACGTCGAGAACGGCCATGACCTGGCCGCTTTGATTCACAATCGGCACCACGATCTCACTGATGGTGGTCGAAGAACAGGCGATGTGACCAGGAAATGCATGTACATCGCCGAGTCGGATAGTCTGGTTTGTGCGCGCCGCCGCTCCGCAAACGCCACGATCAAAGTCGATACGCAGGCAGCCGTGTCCGCCCTGGTACGGGCCAATTGCGAGCAAGTTCGGTGCGATGACTCGGTAGAAACCCGTCCAGTGGAACGCGGAGAACCCGTGGTGGAGTTCACAGGCCACGGTGGCCATGGCGCTGACCCAGTCATCTTCACCATCGAGAAGGGCCGAGACCCGACCCAGGAGCGCTTCATAGTGGGCGGTGCGTTGATTTGCTTCGGCTTCAGGTGCCAGCTCGTCTTCCATTGCAGGGCTTCCGTGATTTGAGGCGCCGCGGGCGTTACCAGAGGCGACCAGGAGGATTGATGGTCACCATTACCCTAGACGGCCCAGCAAAGAACGCTCTCGGCACCGATATGATGCGTTCCATCGTTTCCCAGCTTCAGGCTGCCGATGGTCAACCCGTGTTGATTACCGGCAGCGGAGATTCCTTTTCGGCAGGGCTCGATCTCAAAGAACTGGTTAGATTAGACGAAGCGGGCATGACCACTTTTCTGCACGATCTAGACGCCCTGGTCGACGCGCTGTTCCGATACTCGGGCCCCACGGCGGCTGCTGTGAATGGCCATGCCATCGCCGGCGGCTGCATCGTAGCGCTGTGTTGTGATGTTCGTATAGGGACTACGGCGCAGGGCGCTCGTCTGGGGCTCACCGAAGTTGCGCTCGGGCTGCGTTTTCCACCGCGCACCCTCGAGATGGTCGTCTACCGTCTGCCTCACCGCTGGGTCGAAGAGATCATCATGGGCGCGGCATTACACAGCCCCAAAGACGCCCTCCGGCTCGGTCTGGTCGACACACTTAGCGACGACTGCGTCGGTGAAGCCACCCGTCGGCTCAAGGCCCTCTCGCGGCACCCGGCAGACGCGTACGCGGCCGCTAAAGCCACCCTTCGTGGCAACATTGGCGTCCGAAATAACGACGTTGATCGCGTCTTCGAAGAAGAGGTACTTCCCGTGTGGTGCGGTCCCGAGCTTCGGGCGGTGATCCAGTCCTTTTTGGGCCAGCGCTGATCTGGCCAGCGCTAATACTGGGGTTGTTGAGCTGCGCTGAACCGCATTCTCGGCCTAATCTCGTGGTGATCACGCTGGACACCACCCGCGCAGATCACGTGGGAACCTACGGCTACTACCGGCCGACGACACCGTCCCTCGACGCCCTGGCTGCCGAATCCATCGTTTTTGAGCAGATGGTAGTGCCGATGGCGACCACGTTGCCGTCGCACACCACCTTGTTCACGGGCACCCACCCACTCGAGCACGGCGTCACCGCGAACCTGACCCACGGGGGCCAGCAGCTGCACGCCTCCGAGTCGCTGCAGACCTTTCCGACCGTGCTGCAGGCTGATGGCTACCAAACTGCGGGCTTCATTAGCGCCACGCCGCTCAAGAAGGGCAGCGGCATCGAGGCCGGTTTCGATAGCTGGTCAGAGCCGAAAAGCCCACAGCGTACGGCATCCGTCACGTTGGCCGCTGCAACCCGGTGGCTCACGCCCGATCGAGGAAAAGACGCGCCCTTCTTGGTCTGGGTTCACCTGTTCGAACCGCACGGACCCTTCACGGCGCACACGGTCGCCCTGAGGAAGTTCCCAGATGACCAACCGCTGAAGGACTGGCTTGACGAACGGGGATTTGAAGCCGAGTCGGTTCGTCCAACCGGTCAGACGGTGCTCACGGCCGAGAGCACCAACAAGTACGACAGCGAAATTCGAGTGATGGACCGCCACCTGGGCAAGTTTCTCGACCATGCGCGGCAATCACCTTGGTGGAATAACACCGTCGTTGTGGTGGTCGGTGACCACGGTGAAGGGCTTGGACAGCACGGAATGGCGGGTCACGGCGGAACCTGGCGCGAGCAGCTTCACGCACCTTGGATGATTCGTACTCCGTGGGACGAACCGCAGCGGGTCTCGTCCCTGGTGACCATGAGCGATGTGCTGCCCACCCTGTTTGGACTGGCCGAGTTTTCTGGGGAGGCGGAATTACTCCAGCAGATGAGTGGCCGCGATGCGCTCTCTGCTCCACCTGTCGCCCAATTCGAGCAATCATCGGATCGACAAAAGACGTTTGGCCGAGTTGAGCATGCCCTTAGCGTAGGGCGATGGCGTTGGCGGAACCCGGGAAACGAAGAGGCTCAACTCCACGAGCTGGGCGCCGATCCACACGAACAGCGCGATCTCAGTAAAACGCATCCCATTCATGCGATTCTGATGGCGAGTTGGGCGGCAGAAATGTACCAAAAACTCGAACAGCAAGGGCAGGCATTGGGACGTGCAGAACGCACCGAGCTTAGCGCCGATCAGGTCGAACAGCTGCGCGCATTGGGCTACGTCGAAGACGACATAGAAGGGGAGTAAATCGTGGGAGTCATCGCACTTACTGGAGGGGGAACCGGCGGGCATGTGTACCCAGCCTTGGCCATTGGCGACATCTCGCGCGAACGGGCCCCCAGGGTGATCTACTACGGCGATGCCGATCGGCTAGAGGCCCGGGTCGCTCCCGCGCGTGGCTACAAATTTGTAGCGGTACAAGCACCGAAATACCCTCGGGGTGGCCTGTCGGGAAAGGTGGTTTTCGGATTCCGGTTATTGGCGGCGATTTGGTCCACCCGCGGCATGCTAAAACGCGACAAGGTCGACGTTGTTCTTGGTGTTGGAGGCTACATTTCGGCGCCGGCGATCCTCGCTGCCTACACCACCGGAGCCAGGCGAATCATCCACGAGGCGAACGTGGTGCCCGGCGCGGCGAATCGCTTGTGTAGCAAGGTCTCGCAGACCATCCTGCTTACTTATGAACGCACCAAGACGCTTCTGAAGACCAAGGCCCCCCAGATCGTGGTTGGCGTTCCTGTGAATCCACTAATCCTCAATGGCAATCGGGCCCAGGCTTCACAGAAGTATGGTTTCTCGGCCAATAAACCTACCGTTCTTTTTGTGGGCGGGTCTCTGGGGGCCGTTCAGCTGAACGAGCTGGCCATCGCGACAGCCCAAGACGCGGAACGCTCGTACCAAGTCTTACATTTATGCGGTCAAAAGTACCACGACGACGTTTTGGAGGCCATCGGAGACGTGCCTGCCGGCGTGAAAATTGTCGCCTACGAAGACCGGATGGCAGATGCATACGCCATGGCCGATCTCGTGGTCTGCCGAACCGGTTCCAGCACGTTGGGCGAGATCTGCGCGGTGGGATTGCCCAGCCTGATGCTGCCGAGCGCGAACGTCACCGACAACCATCAAGAGGAAAATGCCCGTGGGCTCGAGGTGGTTGGAGCCGGCGAGGTATTGGTCGAGCGGGAGTGGAAGCTGGATCACGCCCTGTCGAGGGTGCGGATACTGATGTCCGACGACAGCTTGCGGGCGGGTATGGCGAGAGCGAGTCGCGAGCAGGCTCGGCTGGATGCCGCTACGTTGGCTGCAGACGAAGTCGAGAAGCTGGTTGTGCAGCAATGACGGAGGACGCGGTGGACCCAAACGAAGAAACATCTGAAGAAGAGGGCTGCGTAATCGAGCCCGAAATCTCCGAAGAGGTCGAGTTTTCCGATGTCTCCGAAGAAGAGCCGTCCGACGAGGTGGCAGACACAGACGATGCCGACCACACCCGCCGCGCCCGCATAGGGCGATTTGCCCGTCGACTCATCGACCGGAAAGAAATCGCCAGCGACACCCGCGAACTGCTTGGATCAGTGCTGGCTACGTCAGACAAGGCCAAGACGGAAGCCATCCGGATGGCGGCAAAGGAAGTGCGTTCCTATCTCGAAGCGATGGAGCTCAAGGAAGACGTGAAGGCGCTCCTCACCAGCTATTCCCTAGAGATCAGTATCTCGCTGAAGCCGCTCGCTGGCGCCCTCACTGGTGTGGGCGATACACCGCCCGATTCCGATTCCGATTCCGATTCCGATTCCGATTC
>JAACDH010000253.1 GCA_009936995.1 Rhodobacterales bacterium | reverse complement strand
CAGGGGCGCCTACCATGATGTCAACGAAGCCGTCGCCGTTGACGTCGCCAATGCTGGCAACTGAGGTGCCGTAGGACATTGGGCGCGAGAGGTTGTTGTGATTCAACTCGTCTAACGGCGTAAGTGTTAAATCGGCCGTGAGCGTGGGGTCGATCAAAATCGGATACGTCGCACCCTTGTCGTCTACCACCAGTTGAACGCCTTGCTCAGAGCGCTCCATCCAGGCGCCGAGGCTCTCGCCATGGGCATCCCAGACCTTGAGCCCCGCGTACGACCAGTGATTGCCGTCACCTGCGACGATCTGAGCGCTTTTACCACCGGAGTCGACTGCCCAGCGCTGGGCCTGTTCGAAATCCACTCGGAGCCGAAGTTCGCCGGTGCCAACAGGGCGTTTGGCAATACGCCAGCCTTGCTCTAAGCCGCGGTCGACGGGCTGCCAGTATTCGACCAACCCCACTCGATGCAGTTCGACAGGGCGGGCGCAGGAGCTGTCGGAGCGCCAGGGAGAGTTGGCGGTGCAGTCGCCCCATTGGACGATGGCGACGGAGGCATCGAGTGGATTTCCTTGGCGGCCCCAACCGGACATCTGGACAGTGAGCGCGTCGTTAACGTGCAAGCCGTGGGCGTCCAGCATGGCCGTGCCGCCGGCGAGACTCGCTGCGAAAACGCCATCGAGGTCTTGAAAACCGCCTAGACGGGCACTGGGAGGGGTGTCGGGTCTTGGATCCTGCACATTGGGGGACTGGCAAGCCACGAGGAAGGAAGCTAAAAAAATGGTGTTTAAAACGCTCATGGGCCATCGTTACCACATTTAAGGATCATTATCCAGTAGCAACCTGCACGTGGACTCCTTGTGCCTTGAATTGCTATGGCGTCGCTTTACAGCGTTCGCCTGATTCGATGATCGCGTTGCAGCCCAACCCCGCGCTGAGTGATCGGACTTCTCCCACAGGAGAACGTCATGTCTGGACCGTACCCCATCCACCTGCGCGAGCGCGGTGTGACCTCCCACCCGACGGTGAAGGCAGCTTCGCGGAGCTGGCAGATCGGTTCAAAGTTGGCAAAGCTACTGGCAATGGTTGGGTGTCTCGAGAGCGACGAACGGTCTCGCTGGCTGCGTACCGTCCGGTAGGGACCAAACGGATGGTGGGGACGGACGGGCGTCAGCTGCACGGCGGAATCATGAGCCAGCAGCTTCCCAGGCAGGGGGCTCATGTTCGTACAGCAACCGACTCGGGCTTGCCGAGTTCGAACATCCGGTTGAGGATTCGGCAGTCGGTCCGCACCTCGACCAGCTGCCCCTGCTCCGTTCGCGCCTTTAGCCCCCTCCAGAACGTTCTTTTGTACCGATTAAAGGTGTTTTCGACCCGCGCCTGTTGGTGATGTCCTGTATCAACTCGCCACTGGTGCGGGACGCGGCCTCGTACACCTCGAGCCGGTCGTACCCGCCGTCTGCGGTGAGCCGTTCGATGTTGCCGACGCCAATGGCGTAAGGAGTCCGGTGCTCACCATCAGGCTCGGGCGGAGAACGGGATGTACCGATACAAATGCATCATCGGAGCCAGGCTGCGGGCGAGAACGGCTGGAAGGCAAACAACAGAGGCGATGATCTCGGTCAACGTGCTCAACCGGATGACGGAGCTCGGCAACCCAGAATTGGTGGCCATTCGCGGCTGAGGCGAGTTGGGGAAGGGGAGATCTGGGCTGGAAGTGAGCCATGCAACATTCGCTCTGTCTGTTGTTGATTCCCGCTCGCCGTCGCGGGAACCGGAACAGGGACCGCGCTCGGCTCGTGGTTCCTCTAATCTTGACTCATCTAATAATCTGATGATTTATGTGAATAAGTTTCGATTTACGTGAAGTGACAGGAGCGCTATAGGTGGGAAATGGAGGTTCCCATGCGTGTCTATTGTGTTCTGCTCGGGTTTTCGGCGCTGGGCGCCTGCTCTTCGGACTACAGCATCGGACAGATGTGCGTTGCAGCCGACGCCGGTTTTGACACCGAGGAGGTCTCCACCCTCCAGGATGCTGCTGGTTACCCCGGCAATCGTGACGCCGTTGTTCTAGACTTCGACGACAGCCAGCTCCTCGAAGACGAGTCTTGGCGGGTGACGAAGGTCGAGCTTCTGGCCATGGTTCCCGACTGGGCCTTCGATTCCTATGAAGGCGGTGACACGCTTCGCGTCGAGATCTGGGATGCCGAAAAGCCAGAGGGCAAGGGCCACTGGTCCGTCGATGTCCCCATCAATCCCGAGATGCTAGATTGGGAAGGCGTGGCCTTGTCCAACGACGCCTATTGGGCTGGCGCCCGCGACGAGCTGCAGCAGCAACGGGCCTGGATGTCGTTCGACTTCTCGGAGATTATTCCGGAGGCTGGTATGACCTCCAACCGCTACACGGTGGGCGTGGGCTGGAGCCAGAAGGGTCTTCCGACGGTTGGCTATAGCAACTTCAACCTGGCGTGTAGTGGCAACTTCACCGACTACGGCGACGGGCAATGGACCTTGAACTCGGCGGATGGCGATGGCGACGTCTGCTCCTGGCCGATGATGCGGGTGCGGGTGGAGACACGCACTGTCGATGACGGGACCTGTTCGGGCACCCTTGAGCCCATCTAGACGGGGCCGACTCACCCGTCCGGCGGCGTTGGTGTCCCCACTGCGGAGAGGCGGCCAGATGGGCTGCTCGTTCTCACCCTGCGGAGGCCGTATGCCAACGGAGTCAGCGACTTCATCTTTAGCGAGGTGGAACTGGCGCAGACTTGCTCTGGCGCGTTTTTGAGATTGATGGACTCGCATGCGTCTGTGGCGGACGCCTCAGCCTTCACGCCGTCGTTCGCACGCCGGCAACCCTCGACGTACTCGGGAGCCTCGAACGCTCCGCGCAACGCCAAGCACGAGGGCCGCCATTGCCCCAACTCGCGTCCGCCTGAGCCGCCGAGCTACGGCTGCGTTGGTGTGCAGACCCGCGTTTGCGTCTGAGTACGCCACGAGCCCACCTCACCACACGACGGAGCAAGCTTCGCTTTTGGGAGGCCAGCCCGGCGGGCCGCCTTGGCGCCGCTGGCGCACAAGCACTGAACGCCAACCTGAAACGACCCAAAGCCTGTATACTGGCCTCGAAGATGCGCTAATGCTGTCTATCCTCGCTATCCTCTCCGAGAGTCTCATCCACAGTCGGGATTCCGTCCGTGGCGTCGAGTTATTCGCCGTCTAGCAGGCCATCGCCATCGGTGTCGGCCAGGAACGGATCTGTTCCCAGGTTGGCCTCCTCTTCGTTGGTGAGCCCATCACCGTCCACGTCGCCTGCGGGACCGCCAACGTCGTCGCCCTCGAGCCCGTCCGGAAGGCCATCGCCGTCGATATCGTCGTAGGTCCAATCGCCGGGTTCGTTGTAGCCCTCGTCCCAGGTGGGCTCCTCATCCTGGAGCTGATGCAACGGGATGTAGCAAATGTCCAGATCGATGTCGAAGAGGGCACCTGACAGGCCGTTGCCAACGTCCTCTGCGAACACGTAGACGTGGTTGCTCCCTGTGGTGACTTGGCCGGTGACCGAGTTGGAAGCTCCTGCAATGGGGACCGAATTCCCGGTCCGGAACATGGCGCCAGCGCTGGTTCCGTTGATGTAGATGCCATCCGCGTTGGTTGTTGAGCTGACAAGTAGCCCAGTCGTTGAGTCCACCTCATGGTTCCCGATGGCGTCGTCCGCGCACGCCCACGCAGTCAGATCCGCGCTGACGATGATCCCGAACGGGACCGAGAACGCCATACTGTATAGAGCGTCTCTCGGTGGCACACCCAAATACGATAAGGACGCGTCCGCCTGCGTTGGGTTGATCCACCGGGCTTGGACGTTCGGCACCGTGCACGGATTATACGATGCCAGGTTTACGACGTAGGGCGTTGTGGATTGTGCAGTGCCGGCCTGGGGAGCCGGTGTGCCGACTGCCAGCGTCCCCGCGTCGGCAGCTGCAAAGTCGGCAGCAACGAACGCGTTGTCGTCCAGGGTTGTGCGATCCGCCACAAGCGCCCTGACATCGGCATCCATGGTCGGAATCCAGGTTGGCACGCCGTTCGAGTTGTCCCACGTTCCCAACCCCAGCGCCATTCCACTGCTGTCGACACCGCTTGTAAAGTCGAGGTGCAGGTAGGCCTCGCCGCTGGCGCAGGGATCACAACAGGAGAGCTGGTATCCGTATGTCGACACGTTGCCCTGGACGTCGCAGGTGTCCACGGTGACCACCAAATCCTCCGTGCGGCAGTTCCAGATATCGACCCCGAAGTCGTGAGGGTTGAGGAGTCCGACGTTGTCCTGGAGGAAGCTCTCTGCGACGGAAGCCACTCCGGCGTCGCAGTGGTTGAGCCCCGACGGGACCGTAATGGGCTGAATCGGAACACTGCTTGCGCTGGCCTGCCACGCGGGGCCAGTCTGCGTGAGCGTGATGGCATTGTTGTCGTAGTACGCGGCGCTCGCCGAAATAAAGCCGTCGTCGCAGGTGTACGCGGTGTAGGTGGTCGTAGGCGCGGGGGGAGGTGTGTGCACCACCGCCGCTCGAGGACACTCGTAGTTCACCACCGCGCTGGTTTGCTCCGGTACCCCCTTATTTGGGGGCGCGGTGGACTCGAGAACCGACCCGATGACCCGTGGGTTGATGGGGATGGGCGGGCCAACTATCGGGTCTGGACAGAAGACATCATTGGCTGTGTCGAATTGATCATTAGCGCCGCCGTAGCCGGAACCGTTCGCCACGATGACCGCGGTGCCGTTGGTCAAGAGGTCGTTCCAGATCCAGTTCGTCAGATCTCCAGGGAAGTTGGTACACATCTGTTGTGCCTTGGGGTCGCCAGCCGGAAGCGTGTGCACCAGCGTATTACCGGGCTGCCGGTACACCATGACCGCGTAGTCACCATAGACCGGTTCCCAGACACAGAGGACGTTGACATCGTTCGCTGACACCTGGGCTCGTGCAGTCTGGACTGGAGCGAGTGAGCCGAGCGTACAGAGCCCGAGGGTTAGCGCGATGCGAACAAGTGTTTTCGAGGTCATGGCGGATCCCGTGTGTGTAGGCGGCCGGGCGCGCACAGGTCAGTGTAGAAGTGAGATTGCGCAAGGGAACTCCTTGCTCCCGTCGAGTAACCACACCCCCCTCACCTGGAATCTCACGCATATCCCTCATCGCAGGGCAATCGCCGCCGTACCACGGCGTTGTTGCATGGCTGGGTTCCAACCCAGATCTCCCCATCCCCAGTTCGGCGAACACTGGGGTGGTGTGCACGCCTGCGTCGTGAGTCCGCGACGAGGCGGTACGCGTTGGCGCCTCAACGTGACAACATGCGCTTTCGAGCGGTGGTCAGATTGAGCGCGTAGGCGCCTACGGCGCCCAGGCGCTCTTCGGGCTTCGCGATACGCCCAAACGGGGCTATATTGGATCGGGAGGTGGTCTAATGCTTCTTATGTTGTGGTCGGAGCTTCCTTTTTGCTATCCTCAGAGTACCCGCAGCCACTGGAGCAGATCTGGACCCCTTCACAATCATTGCCGGCTGCTTGACGGCAGCAGCCGGTATCGGCACCCTTCAGCTCTGGTTCAGCGATCGCCAGTGGGTCGGAATGTGGCGGGGCCACCGCATCTCCGTTCACCACAGCCGAGGACAGGTCGTGGTCGAGGTAGACGGCCAGACCGCCATGACACAAACGCGCTTGCCCCTCCGCAAGACCTACTCCGAGACCTGGTCACACGCGGCTCTCGGCGAGACCACCCTCCAGCTCTCCAAGCTGCTCATTGGCGGACAAGGCGAGTTCACGATGTCGATGATTATCGGTGCAGAGCGCGTCCCTCTCGTGGAGGTGGAGCGCAAGTGGGCAGGCCGAAGGGCGCTCATCGGACTCCGCACCTCCATACCCGGTGCCTCGGAGCACTACTGGGCCAGCATGAGTCACACCGCCGTGGAGCCGCTGGGGGACGATCGGTGGTTGGCCGCGTGCCGCCTCCTCGAGCTGACACGTCAGTCCTCCGCCCTGACCGCCGACATGCGGGAGGCAGCCAACAGCTTGCAGGCCACCCTCCGACGAAGCTTCGAGGCGAGACTGCGGCTCGGCGACGAAGCCCTCGACATACTCGGAACGAGCGACGCCGACGAGGTGGGCGCGGTACAGCACGCCCTGGAGGGACGGATCATCGCCGCGCTCGAGGCCGTCAAGAGTCTTCACATGGCAGTCATCTCCATCGAGTCCAAGGCCGACGAGACCCAGGAGCTCGACCGGGTCCTCCACACCCTGGACGAACTTCGTGCCGATGACGAGGTCGAACAATTCATGAAGCGGCAGGCGGCACGCCAAGCGAGCCAGAGACAGCCCGAAGGCAGGTAGCGCCAGCGAGGACAAGAAGCTTTAGAGCATCTCCGAAGCCAGCACACAGGCGTTCGGACGTTTTAGGTTCGCAAAAAGGTCTTGGCGCCTGTG
>JAACDH010000030.1 GCA_009936995.1 Rhodobacterales bacterium | reverse complement strand
TGTACCAGCCGTACCAGTCCATGCTGGTGTGCTGTGGAAAGAGCGTCTTAACGCTGTCTTCGGCGGTGGCGGAGATCAGGACGTCGGTGTCCAGAGGTAGGCCCGCCAGGGTCCAGCCGCCGTTGACATCAGAGGTCTCGCAAGGGAGGTCGAGCTCGGGCGCGCATACTTCGACGCCCTCCATGCGCCCGCCAAGCAGACCTGAGAACACCCCGCGGAAGCAAGCGGTGTCGGTGCTGGTATCGCAGTCGGGCGGTGGTGACTTGCCGCAGGCGACGAGCGCGAGCAGAGGAAGGACCGTTCGGATGAGGGCCTCTTGGCTACAGGTTGAATCGTCGCAGTGTACCGCGTGTCAGGCGTGTTTTCCTACGACTTTGGAGTTTCCCGATTTCCTGACGTTCGCTCCTCCACCCCTTCAGCCTAGACGCCCATTTTCCAAGTCAAATCCCACCCAGGGCTGTTCTCGGCGCTTGCAGGCCACAAAGGTAGGTCTTTTCTTCAATTCTGCCAGATAAGCGCGAGCCTCTGGGTGATTCCTGAGCAACCCCACTTCTTCCGCCCACGCCAGCTCACTTCCAATCACCACATCTGCGGCAGAAAAACCGGTGGGAAGAATTGCGCCGCTCTCCAGGGCATCCGACAGAGGTTCCAACACCCGGTGAATGCCCTCGATTTCGGTCTCTGTTGCGGTCTCTGCTCGCTCCTTGGGAGGGACGGTGAGGGAACGGACAAACGCGGGCCCCAAAGCGGGCTCCAAGGTCGCAGTCCCATAGACGACCCACTGCAAGTATGCGGCCCGGTGGGGGCTGGTCAAAGTTGGCGCCAGCGCCCTCTCTGGAGAAGCGTCCGCGAGCAGCAGCACCATAGCCAATGACTCCATCATGGGCTCTCCGTCTCCCACAAGCGCAGGAACAGCGCCCAAGGGGTGAACGCTTCGATACGCCTCACCCTTTGTCTCTCCAGAAAAAAGATTCACCAACCTCCTTTCGTAGGAGACCCCCAACTCTTCCAACAGCCACTCAACCATGAATCCACGACTCTGATCTGCAGTATGGAGCGTCCATTTCATGTGTATGCACCTTTTGCAGTGGCCTGAATCACCGCAGGAGATGAGAAGTGCGTCGATTGACCACACCCTCTTTCTACGGTAATAATGGCACATGCCATTGAACGAAGCGGAGCGGGCCAGATGCTGATAAAAAAACCTGGGCTATACGGCTCACTGGTTGTTAATCTCATCCCTCCATTTGTCGCCTTTTCCGCCACGATTGGGATGCTGTTGGCATGGCTATACACGTCCTCCATGGTCGGTGGCCACTCGTGGATCTCCTCCGCCAATCAAAACACCGTGCCTCAAATATTCGAGATGCTGGATGTGGCAGGCGTTCGATGCTTTAGCAGCGTTGCTGCGTCGCCCGAGGCCCCTTGTCTCGGCACCAATAAGGAGGGCACCGGCGCCGTTCATGCAATCTATCTGAATGACAGCACATCGCACTACCTGGATGGGAAGCGCCTGGATACGACTGCGTTCAATGCGCTGATGGACGTTGAGGAGGGTAACAGTGGGTTTGCCGTAATCAACGACCGGGTTGTCCACGTCGTTGCGAGACCCAATACGCAGGATCAACTCGTTCTTCTGTCCGATGTCACGGCAATCCTTGCCCAACGGCTGGCGGCGGCGGGAGCGGTGGAGGCCGAGCTCTATTCGGTCGACGATAGCAAGCTCCTTGGCGCAACCTGGACGGGCTTGTCCAACGAAAAGATCGTGCAGGTCTCTCCGCCTCCGGGCCCGGATGTGAGGTGGCACACGGCGGTGCTCGACGGCCCCTACGGCGGCTACGACGCTACAGAAGATGAATCCGTTGTATTCTCGAAAGGCAAGCTTTCGTTCTCGAACTTCGCAAGATCCTTCGAGGCCCCTAGTGTTCCCAGTCTGCCTGCGGTTCGGAGCGTGATCTATGTGCCGAGCGCAGTCATGTTGTCCTATACCCACGTGGCTATTGTGTTCTTCCTGATCGTCACCGTTGTTGGTTTAGGCCTGTCACTGTTCTTGATCCGTCGTCTGACCCATCGTCACATCGAACCCATCATCGACCTCTCGAGCCGGGTGAGGAAGCTCCGCGAGCGCATCGGTGGCCAAGATCCAGAGCATTCGGGGCCTTATGGGGTACCCAACGCAGAGGTTGGAGAGCTCTCCTTCGCCATTGACCGGTTGGAGCAGAAGCTTCTCGAGAACGCCAAGTTGCAACAGAAAATGCAGCAACATGAACGCCTCGAGTCTATTGGTCGACTCACCGGCGGCATCGCGCACGACTTCAACAATCTACTTAATATTGTACTTGCCAATTGCTCTTTTCTCACTGAAGACGTCGATGACGACGACCAGCTGCTAGAGTCAGTGCGAGACATTGAGAGTGCGGCTCGGTCCGCTGCAGAGATGACCCGAGGGTTGCTAGCGTTCAGCAGCGGGCGGGCGAGCGAGATTGTCGATGGCCGCAATGTGGCCAGCGAAGTGCTGACGACCGCACACCTCATCGGACGCACCCTAGGACCCGAGACCTCTCTAGACGTAGATGTGGAAGATTCGGTTGCGTTGGCCATCCCCGCCGCCCAACTTCAACAGATTCTAATGAACCTGATCTTGAACGCGCGCGATGCCACCCGAGGAGACAGCGTCAAGATCCGGCTGGGTCTGCACGAATCGAAGGTTGCCCCGCCACACCGGCCAGACGAGGACCCATCCGGGTGGCTCCTGCTGACAGTTCAGGATGACGGGGTCGGCATGGATGAGGCGACAGTCTCGCAGATTTTCGATCCCTTTTTCTCGTCGAAGGGGGTCGGTCTGGCCCCTAGCACAGGACTCGGACTCTCCGTGGTGTATGGATTGGTGGACGGGACTGGCGGCAGCATCGAGGTCGCATCCCAGCCAGATCAAGGCACCACCTTTTCGGTCTTCTTGCCCAAGGCAACCGTGCAGCAAGCGAAGCGGAAAGATCTTCCATCCGCTGCAGGATTGAAGGGCCTCTCGGTATTTCTTGTCGAGGATGACCACCGGGTAAGAAAAGCGGTCACGGCTCTGCTGGAACGGCTGGGAATGAAGGTCACCGGCTTCGATTGCGGCGCCGACATCGTCGCTTCGCTAAACGGTCCAGAGGCAAGAGCCGTGGATTTGTTGGTGACGGACATCCGCATGCCAGGCATGGACGGATACGAAGTGGTCAGCCATTGCAGGAGCATTCTCCACGACGTTCCCGTGATGTTCATGACGGGCTACGACCCCGAGGCCCAGAATCGCCAGGTGCCAGAAAACAGCGCGTTGGTGATCAAGCCCATGGGTTTCGAGGAGTTTATGACCGCCGCCAGTGAACTTCATCGCACCGTAGGCAACGCTTTACAGCCACTCGTGTCCAAGTAGACCGGGCACCCTAGCGCCGGGTTCAGTCGCGGGTGACCCGAGACGTTGGGTCAATGCACTTGGGCGCTTCTTCGGCGACGGGCGCGTCCTGGTCCCCGTTCGCAAACGAGTAGAAGTGGACAAAACCCGGCTGAATAAGGCCGACCGTCCAGCCGCCATCCGACACCACAATGTCGCCGTCGGACTCCGGGACGCGAGAGTCGCCCCGTAGCTTTCCGGTCTCTCCGTCTCGGCGTTCCAGCGAGCCCATGCCGTCGAGGGTCTCGACCATGACCAACACTTCGCCCCAGGTTCCCCGCGCCGCGAGGGCCGTGATGGGGCCGCCCGTGGTCACCGCCCACTTCTGGTCCCCCAGAGGAGACAAGGCCTGGAGGGCGTCGGAGCCCTTCTCGGCCACGTACAGCTGGTCCAGGAAGCGGTCGTGGGCGATGAGCAGATCCGCCTTCTTGGACAGCTGACTCACGGTGTCGCCCATGGACCAAAGACCGTGTGCGCTGGCCACATACAGGGTCCCGGTCTCGCGATTGACGGCGAACTGCGCGTCGTCGGAGCAGGCGCCATCCGCGGCCGACACCGGCACATCCAGATCGCGGATGAACCAGCAACCGTCTGCGTCTTCACGAACCACGTTCTGACCGTAGTCGGTGAGGCTGGCCTTGCGAACGCCGGTCATCGGGCGGTCAGACGAGGTGTCCCAGGTGCCATCGCGAACGACGTATACACCGTCCACCGTCGTGCTCAAGGTTTGCCCAAGGTAATGGTCTCCTACCCGCTCGTCGTCGGTGGGAAGATCCTCGTCGGCCGTGGGGCAACCCCAGCTGGTGTCGATGACGCAGGTGGTCCCACTCATCGCCGCGTGCGCTTGCAACCCGTCATCGGAGAGCGCCACACCGTTGGTGTCGGCCTCCAAGCTCGAGGTGTAGCGGAGCTCATTCTCTGTTGTGCAGCCGGTGGCCATCAAAGCCACTGCCGCAAGTCCAAATCTCATAGGAACCTCGATTAATAGGCGTAATTGCCCGTCACTCATTCAGAATTCGGCACCCGCCCATGGCGGATACTTGGGGGTCGATGTTTCGGATTTGAGCGAGCGCCGACTCGGTGTCGTCGCCCCAGACCAGGCAATCAACGAGGTCATCGGCAGCGTCGTAGAAACGCACCACCGCCGTGAGCCGGGCGTGGTCAAGACTGCAGGCGAACTGTGAGCTGACGCCGTTCTCCTGGACGTCTACCGACACACCCGCTTGAAGCGGCCCCGTCTCAAACTGATCCCATCCGCCGCCGGGATCGGTGGCCACCCGCGTCATGCCGTGCACCTCGGCGGCGCCGTCTACCAACCGGAAGATGCTCAGGGTTCCGCGCTCCACCCAGCCCTCGCTGCGCGCGGTCCAGGTCCAATTGGCGTTGTCGGCGTCGCAGGTCATCTCACCCACCTGCTGGTTTCGACAGAAGGCGCCGGAATCACCGGAGTCCGACATCCAGAGATCGGGCGGGAAGAAGACGTTCTGAGTGCAGCCCGTCAGCAGAAGCAACCACATCATCGCGAACCTCCCATCAAGTTATCGCCCCAGGTCTTCCAGTTTGCGTCGATGGCTTCGTCGCGTTCCAGGGCGCGCTGGGCCAGCGCTTTTGCCGCAGGCAGATCTCGGGCGGCCAAGCAGGAGGCCCACATCAGCTGGTCCTCTGCGGTGCCCTGGACCGACAGCGGCGCCAGGTACCGTTCAGCGCGGTCGCAGCCGTCCGACGACAGGGCCAACCGCCCGGCCAGCCGGAGCACGTCGGAGGTGCGCGCTTGTTGACCCAGGGCCAGGTAGCGGTCGGCGTCTACGAAGGCGGCGACGGCGGGTCCGTGGGCAGCGTGCAGCTGCATTCGACGCACCAAAAGCTCGCCGTACACCGCCGCATCGGAGTCGGCGATAGACAGGCCTCGGTTGAGGGTTTGCAGCACAACTTCCGAGGATTCGCCTCGCTCTTCGAGGGCGTCGGCTCTTCGCAGCAGTCCACCCGGGCCGGTGCGCAGACAGGTGTGCGGCCCACGCTCGACGGTGACCACGACCGACCAGCCATCTTCGCAGTCCACCTGTACTTTTCCACGGCTGACCGATGTGGTCGCGCCCAAGGCATCGCGGGTCACTTGGAAAACCGTCCCAAGGACGCGAACCGTGCCCTCTTGGGTCTGCACCACCACCGAAGTGCCTGTCTTCGGAACCACATTGACGTCGAGGGTGCCCATCTCCCAGTCGATGACCAGGTCATGAGAGGTGCCCTGGGCCCTTCCATGCCCTTGGAGCGACAGCGCCACGGTGTCACTCCAAGCGAGGGCGGTGACGCCGTCCGTTCGCAGCGGCACATCACACGCAGCCTCTGGCATGAGCGACAGCACCGCGGCAGTAGCCATCAGGGTCGCGCCGACCAAAGCCCAAGGAAGCAAACGGGTGCTCCGCTGCGCCCGACTCTGATCAAAACGATCGCGAAGGTGAGAAATCCGCCGCTCGTCCGGCTCGGGGAGCTGCCTGAGTTGTCGATCAACCGACATTAGCCCACCTCCTTTAGGATGTTGAGGTCTAAAGCGCCGTACCGCTCGGCCCATTGTTCCTTGAAGCCTATTCTCGCCAGACGGAGGCGGCTCTTTACGGTCCCCAAAGGGATGTTCAGCAACGAGGCGACCTCGGGCCCGCGGCGCTCTTCGAGGACAGACAACACCAGCACCTCGCGCTGAATCTCGGGAAGAGCGCCGAGCACCCGCCAGACCTGGGTGGCCTGCTCTCGGGCCTCCACGGTGCGAAGCGGGCTCCAGCCCGACGCCGGACGCTCCTTCACCGGACCGGGGACCCACCGCAGGAACCAGGCTTTTCGACGCTGATTTGCGATGACCCGCTTGCAGATGCTGAACAGCCAGGCCGGGAAGACCTCAGGGTCGGACACCTGGGAGAGCCTGCGGCACATCACCATCAACGACTCGTGCGCCGCGTCCTCCGAGTCCACCTTGGGCCCGCCAAAACGGTGGCACCAGCGATACACATGGGGCAGCCAAGCGTGCGCCAGCGCGTCAATTTCGCGGTCGCCACCATCCATGGCGGCCACGGTGAGCGCGGTGTCAGGAAGTGCGGGCCTCATGGCTCCACCACCGGGTCTTTGCCGTGCCCAAAGTTGAAGCGGAGGCCAATCTGACCTTCGTAGGGGGATAACGGGTGAACCTGTGCTGTCTCCATCACCAATTTAGTGACCATCAGGTCCACTGTGGCCCGCGCCGTCATCACCAGAGACCACTTGCGCGCTTGAATCAGCGCCGAGCTCGCCCGGAGACCTACCTGGGGCACAAAACCCTCCTCGATGGCCCGCCACTGCTGAATGTACACCCGATACGAGACGCCGCCCGTAGGGCCAACCTTCAGGAATCTCCCGCCGCCGAACATCAGGTCTGCATCCAAACTTACCTGGGAGAAGGTTCGAAACGGTCCGGGCAACAGAATGGTGCGCGGAATGGCGTACGAGATGTTCAGGTCGATGGCCATGGCCTTGGTGCGGACCAGCTGGGAGCCCAGCTCGAACAGCGGTCCCGGCGCAATCTGGTCACGAAGGGCGACCCGCGCGTCCAATCGAAGCGGTGGAAGCAAGGTTCTCCGCTCACCGCCGCGCTCCCAGTGACTCAGCCGGCCCGAGAGGGGGTCGCGCTGCGACAGCGGCATCGACGCACCCGAATCCGCCGTCAGCGCGACGGGCTCGAGGGCAAAGGGCTCGTCGTCCACGTACGGCGTGTCGGCGCCGAGGGCGTTGAGCGAGGTCCACAGCAGGAGGGAGAAGGTGTTCATCAATCTGTCAATGTGTTGGCGGGTGAGAACGGATCACGGGTTCCGCCATATCGTAGAGAAATTCCGGTTCCGAACTCGACGTTGCTCGTCGAAGATACACTTCCATTCGGTCGAATGAGATTGACCGAGCCTTGGTCAACCCGTGCGTATTGATCCCAAGAGAGGGCGAACCGACCGGTCCGTAGGAGCGCCAGCTGATTCTCTACGCCGAGCACCAGCATGGCCCCCTCTTCGACGGTCACAAACTGCTGACGATACAAACGGTAGGCGGTGCCAACCGTGGGCCCCGCCGCCCAGAACCCGTTCACAGAGAAGAGGGCCGACAGGTGCGCGTCCAGGCTCTGAACACCCCTGAAGAGGCCCAGATCGAGCGTCCGACTCGACTGCCAGGACAGGTCCACGCCCAGCGCGAACCGACCCGACTGAACCACGTCGAAGCCAAACCCAGCGGAGACAGCGGCGCCGGCATCCGGTCGCCCAGAGCCGTCGAAGCTGATCCGCATGGCCGGTGCGTATAGTCGAGGAGATTCGAAGTTTTTGGTCGATGTGACGAGCCTGTCGTGATCTAGGCTGCCGTCGGCGACGGGGGCGAGAGAGGTCACAACCGCAGGAACGGGCCCGGCGGGTAGATCTGGAACAACGGCCACGGGTTCCTCCGCGACCTCCGGCGCCACGCGAAAGACAGATTCAGGGAGAACCTCCGGTGTCGGCGAACTGGGCCGCGCGGGAATCGGCCGGGCCTGCGGCGGTATTGGAGGCGGCGGCGGCGGCAAGGTGGCGCCGGAGGTCGGTACGGCGGCGTCCAGCTGACCGGTTGCCCGCACCAAACCTCGGGCGAGGAACGCCACCTCCTCCCGCTGGGCCCGGGTCCGCGGAATGGGTACTGTGGCGCTCCGAGAGCTGCCGTTTAGGTGAACCCACCAGCTGCCATCGACCACGTCAATCCGCACCCGCGCCTCGGTTCCAGACCACTCCAAGTCAGCCAAAGCCAACGGAGCGCGCCACAACGACGGGTCTTCTCCGGCGGGCAGCGCCACGGAATCCGCGGCCATCGCCTGCACACAGACCAAGAGCGACAAGCTCATGGCCAATGCGGTCCTCCAGATGAGTTCCATCCCGATGTCTCTCCGTGCGCGCCCCATACCCACCCTGCGTAATGGAACGGTCACTGACCAATACTATTTTATCTTTCGCACTTCCTGTCCTACCCTTCCGCAGCAGCGAGCTCGCGCGCTTAGCGGACGAAGAGGGCCAGGTTGAAGCCGTCAAAGACCTCCTGTTTAGCCAGTCAAACTAGCCTGGCTCCCGATTCCGCGGTGCACTCTCGCGGCGCTCAGGGCGCTAAACGGCGCGCAAGCTGGTCTTCATACAGCGAGGCGGGGGTCAGCACCTGGCCGGCGGGCACGGTCTCGACCCAGTCCTCGGGTGGTCCGTCGATGGGTCCGATGATCGGGTTCGTCCGCACCGTGAGCGCGCTGCTGGCTCCGATCACATAGCCCCAGCCGAATTGGTCCGTGCTGATGAGGCCGCTGCCTCCGACGTTCCAGAACACGCTCTCTGTAGCGGAGGCGCCCGCCCCTGATGAGTAGAGACCGCGGTCTTCGGCCTTGAAACCATCGTTCCAGACGCCTCCTTCGATGAGGTTGGCCGTCGCGAGCGAGTGATGAAACTCGCTATATGCGGGCACTCCAAGCCACACCAGGGGCTCGTTATAGGCGGTAGATCCACTGCTAAAGCAGTCCTTCCACACGACGCCCGTCGCCCCGAAGCCCCAGTTCTGGATCAGGTTGTGGCGTCCATTCTCGGCGCGGACCCGCTCGATCAACACGTCGGTTACCTGGCTGACCTCCACCAGGTATCCGTTGCCACCTCCCCCCCGGTTCTGGGCATTCTCGAAGCTGCTGTCCGACCCCGTCACCCCTCGTGCCTGCAGGACGCGCAGACCGCCGGACTGCAGGTGGCCACCGCCCTCTCCCAGGTGGTGGAAGCTCTCTACGCGGGTGACCCAGCCATCTCGGATCTGGATGAGGTCGATGACGTGGTTCCGATCGTTCGCGTTGGCGCCAGCGGTGTCCTGAGCATTGGTAACGGAGAGATCTTCGATACCGACCTCGGTGAGTTGCCCACTCCCTGCGATGATCGACACACCGTCTCGGACCAGGCCCGCGTATCGGTGTGGCGCATCCAACGTGATCCGCTGGGGCGTCGAGAGCAGGTCGACATCCACAACGGTCCGCCGCCAAAAGGTGACCCAGGCGTCATTGAAGGGACCCCAGACGCCAGTCATTCCGTGCTCCGCGACGAACTCGGGCGTGATCTCCCAACCAATCTCCACCTCGTCTCCCGCCGAGAAGACGCTGGCGTCTGCGACCTCGACGTCGAATCCGCGGCTGACCAGATCCGTGACCGCCAGCGCCTCTGCCCCGGTCGCCCGAACGCCGGAGAACGTCAGATGAGCGGTGTCCGACATCCCAATCGTCTTGGTGAAATGCAGCTTTGAGTCTGGGCCCTCGCCACGCAGGACGACATCGCTGGCCTCGACCCGAAGGGTGCCGTCAATCCTGTAGGTGCCCGTGGGAAACAAGACCACCCCGCCCGCTACCTCCGCCGCATCGATAGCGGACTGGATGGCGGCCGTCGCGTCTGTGAGGTCGTCAAACAAGGCCCCGTAGGCGGTGACGTCGAACACTGGCCCAGCGATATTGGGAAGCCCGGACTCTCCGGAGCGGTAACCGGCATAGGAGAAGTCGTGGAGAAAACGTCCCTCGGCGTCGGTGAATTCCGGTGTCCAGATGTCTGGGTAGAGACTTGAGTAATAGCCATTCGTGGAGGTGGTGTCGGTGTCGGTGTCGGTGTCGGGATAGGCAGCGGTCTCGGTATCGGTATCGGTATCGGTATCGGTGACCGTCGTCTGGACCGGCTCGTCATTGGACCCAGGGTTCGGTGTGGTACATGAACCGATGAGAATCAAACAAAGAAGCAGCGTCCTTGTCTCACCTACCCACTGAAATGGCCTCTTCGTAGACGTCATGTCTCCTCCCGGCCTCGACGATACCGCGCGCCGAGGCTGGTGGCCAAAGGTTCCGCTCTCCGGCCTAGGTCATCGACCTGCAAGAGCGAGACGCGGTTCGCGGTGATGACCGCGCGCCAAGTTCATGAGGGTCCAACTACGCGATTGAACTCCTCTTAAAATCGTAATATCATACGTACTACGCCCATAATACGCGAACAAAAGGCGGCTAATATGCCACGTTAAACAGGTTAAACAGCCAAGATGGTGCCCAAAGGGGTCGCCGCAGCGGAAGCCGCAGACCGGTTCCCTTCAAAAGCCGCTCTCCGTCAAACGACTCTGGGATTTCAATGCACCGCACAATTTTTGGGATCGCTCTTCTGACCAGCCTTCCCTCTGCTGCCAACGCCGCCACGTTCACGGTCTGCGCCGCGGGCTGTGACGGCACCGACATCAAGACCGTGGTCGACATGACGACCAGCGGCGATACGGTCGAAGTCGATGGGGGAAACTACGTCATTGGCACCAAGATTTTTATCGACAATCTGGACGTGACGATCATCGGGGTCGACCTGCCGGGCGGCGGTGCGGGTCGACCCATCTTGACGTCAACAGTGAGCGACATGATCGACATCTGGGGAAACAGCGTCGTTTCCATCATTGGCCTCGACATCGGACCAGGCCAGCGCTGTATCCAAATCACGGACACCACAGCGCTCTACTTGGACGATGTGGTCGTGAGCCAGTGTGCTAGCAACAGAAGCGGTGCGGGTCTGATGGTCAATGGTATGGGTTCAACCGCAGTTGTTACAAACAGCACCTTCCGGCTCAACCACACCATGGGTGGAGGCCTCTCCGGCTCTGGTGCAGCGGTCCATGTTCTCGGCACGTTCTCTGCCACCGGTACCTCCTTCAACGACAACACCGCCAATGAAGACGGTGGGGCGCTGTTCGGTGCCGCCACGGCCACGCTCACGCTCGACAACGTCACCTTCGATCGAAACGTCGCGGCGGACGATGGTGGTGCGATTTATGTCGAAGGTTCCAGCATTGAAATAACGAACAGCGAGCTCACCCACAATGATGCAGACGGCGGCCCCCTTGGTGTTGGGACCGGGAACGGCGATGGTGGCGGTCTCTATGTCAACGGACCAGCATCCGTCCAGATCACAGACACGGATTTCTTGGACAATAGCGCCCGATTCGGAGGCGGCATTGAAATGTCCCCAATATTTGTCGGTACGGCTACGCTGACGGGCGGATTGATTGCCGCCATCGACGATATCGGAACCGAGCAGGCCACCAGAGGCGGGGGTCTTGATGTAGCGGGAGGAACCGCGACGATTTTGGGCACCGTCTTCGAGGACCTCACAGTGGGTGCCAGCGGCGGCGGTGCGATGTATGTGGTGAATGACGCCGACGTGGCTGTTGATGGCGCTGCATTCAACCGAAACACCTCGTCTGGGTCCGCCGGTGGCGGGGCCATTTATGCCACTGGAATCGTTGGTGTCGATTTGCGAAATTCAGATTTCGTGGACAACATCACGGGCGGCGCGGGAACGGTCTACATCTCCAACAGCTTGCCCAGGCTGAGCGGGAATTACTTTGATAGGAACACCGCCGTGACAGGCGGCGGCATCTATTCATCACAGCCTCTTTCCGACGTTGGCAGCACCTATATCGGCAACGTCAGCACAGGCGCTGGCGGGGCGATTTTCCTGGCCAGCCCCGTCGGAGAAAGCGTGCTTGATACCGTCAGTTTTATCACGAACCACGCCGAGGACGGCGGGGCGATCTCTGCGCGAGGTGTGGACGGAGCGCTAGACCTCATTGAGGTTGCCATGGATGGCAACACAGCGACGCAGTCCGGCGGCCAGCTTCATGTTCTGTCCAGTACAGACGCATTTGGTTCGGTCAATATCACTGGAGCTTCTTCCTTCCTGAATGGGTACGGAGCGCTGTCCGGCGGCGCGGTTTACACCGGAACAGGGGTGTCCCTCTCCGCCACCGACGCCCTGTTCACCAACAACCAAGCCGGCGCTAACGGTGGTGCCATCTCCTTCGACTCCCGGGTTGCCAACGCCTCGCTCATCCTCGACGGCAGCACCTTCCGCGGCAACATCAGCGACGCCAACAGCAATGGCTCCGGCGAGGGCGGTGCCGTCTGGACCGACAGCGGCGACCTGCTGTTCACCGACAACAACTTCGAGGCCAACGACGCCAATCTGGGTGGCGCGCTGTACATGGGCGCCAACATCAACACCTTCGACCTCACCCGCAACGATTGGTGCGCCAACACCACCCCCAATAACGGCGGCGCCATCTGGATGAGCAACGTCGGCGGCTCCAGTCCGCAGGTCATTCAGAACAACTTGTTCACTGAGAACGATGCAGCGGCCAAGGGCGGCGCGATTCACTCCACGGACAGCACCCTCGACATCGTCAACAACACCTTCATGGGCAACATCTCGCAGTCAGGCGAAGGCGCGCTGTACCTAGACAACATGGCGGGCACGTTCATCAACAACTTGGTCGGCGACAGCTCGGGGCTGGGACTGGATTCCCCCAGCGGTACCTTCACCCGCGAGTACAACGCTTGGTGGAGCAACACACCCAACCACATGGATATCAACGGAACCATCGACGACCCGGCCGATCTGGACGTCACCGGTGGTCTGCGACTGGTCGACACCGACCCGCTCCTCACCGACTGGACCCACGACGGCGTCTGCAGCAACGATCAGCTGTGGCCCCAGGTCAGCAGCCCGCTCATCGACGCCGGCCATCCCGACGCACAGTACGACGACGCAGCCAGCCTGTCCGCAGGCGACACCAGCCGGTCCGATATTGGCGCCTACGGCGGTATGTCTATGGACACCACGCTGTTCTTGGACGTCGATGGCGATGGCGTCACCCTGGCGGCGGGCGACTGCAACGACGACAATGCCGACATCTTCCCCGGCAACATCGAAGTCACCTGCGACGACATCGACAACGACTGCGACGACCTCACCCCAGACGCCTTCGACGCCGACAGCGACGGCGTAGACCAATGCACCGACTGCGACGACAATAACGACGGCATCTTCCCCGGCAACATCGAAGTCACCTGCGACGGCTTCAACAACGACTGCGACGACGGGACCCTCGACAGCCCCGACCTAGACGGCGACGGCGTCGGCGCGTGCCAAGACTGCGACGACAACAACCCGTTGGTCAGCCCCTTGGTCAGTGAGGTCGCCTGCGACGGCATCGACAACGACTGCAACGCCGACAGCCCGGACGGCGACGACCAAGACCTTGACGGATACGACGAGTGCGATGACTGTAATGACCTGGTCGCCTCAACCAACCCCGGCGCTCCCGAGCTTCCCTGCGACGATCTGGACAACGACTGCGACCCTCTCACCATCGACAATCCCGACATGGACCGCGATGGCTTCGATGCCTGTGTAGACTGCGACGACACCGACATAACGGTGAACCCCGGTGCCTCCGAGCTCGCCGCCGACCTTCAGGACCAAAATTGCGACGGTCGCGAGCTCTGCTTCGACGACCTCGACCAAGATGGTTCGGGCAGCGCGTCAACGTCGCTATCGCTCACCTTGGCCTGCGACACGGTCGACCAACTAAGCTTGACG
>JAACDH010000252.1 GCA_009936995.1 Rhodobacterales bacterium | reverse complement strand
TTCGGTGCCGACTTCGGCGGCGTCCGGATTCACGAGGGGTCCGAGGCGTCCGAGTTGAACAACCGGATCCAGGCCAAGGCATTCACGGTTGGCAACGACATCTATTTCCGTGATGGTGCACCTGATGCATCATCGAGAGATGGTCAGCATCTGCTTGCTCACGAACTCACGCACACCTTGCAACAGGGCGGTGGAGTGCAGCGATCGACCGGAAAGATCCAACGGCGAACAGATATCGTTCAGCGCAATGGTGATGCGCAGGCTGCGGGTGGGCCTGACGACCGGGGGCGGATCGCAACACAACCGCAAGCGACTGCCGCTGTGGCCCCGTCCACCGTTCAACCCCCCTCCATCGATGAAATGGTCGCTGCAGTGCTCGGTCCCGACGCCGACGCGAAGTTCCGCAAGAGTCTTGTGCTCGTATGTATGAAAAAGGAGGGCTTCGCCAGCGCTCTTGCGAAAGAGCCTGAGGGTCGCAAACTGCTGGAGTCGATGGTCGACGGTTCGGTTGCACGCTGGGTTCCGGACCCCATGGCCGCGATGAACATTCTCGGACCGTTGGCCAACACCCCAGTTCAGGCGGTAGCCGGGTTCTTTCTCGGTCTTCCGATAGGGCTTACTTTCGGTGCCCTGAGCGCGGTCCAGAAAGGCATCGCAGCGGCGTGGTCAGGAGTCGCGAGCGACCACAGCCAGTTCATCAGAGAGTTGATGAAGGCCGAATTCGACCTCGAGGTCAACGATAAATGGAGCGAGGTCGCTCTTCGTAAGACGTACCACGCCTTCCACCAGGTCCCAGACGGCACAGTCCGACTCTGCGTGGACGCACTCAGCCGTGTGACGAGCTTCGGGTCCTCAGCAAAACTAGTCGAAGGCGGGAAGGTCGAGATCAAAATGAGCAACCTCCTTCCAACAAGCCTCAGCATGGGCGGGCTTGAGCCGCTTGAGCGGTTCGTTACATTAAAGTTCCTGAAGGGCGGCAGCGACTACAGCAGGCGGATGAGGTCGAAGAACGCGTGGACCATGACAACACTCCACGAGGTCGGCCACGCCGTCGACTATAAGAGGGATGTGATGTCCAGGTTCGGAGACCAACCCGCTTTCGGTGGCTGGAAAAGCCCCGGTGAGATGGCTCCGGACGTCGCCAGCGCAATCATCGATGCCTACACAGACAAACCAGAGCTCCAACCAACTGCAGAGGAACAGGCGGACATCGCTAAGGAGAAGCAACTCCAAGCCGAGCAGGCAACGATTTGGAACGACCCCACTGCCGACTTCAAGAAGGCCAGGGAGCCGGCGAGGAACAAGATAGCCGAATCAAAGAGGCAGGAAAAAGAGATCAATGATCGGGTGGAAAGTCGTGCGTGGACAGAGAAGTTCGCAGTCAGCAAAGCTGCACTGCAGTTGGGTGTAGTAGGGGCAATCCAGGGTAAGGACCCAGGGGCGTCCGCAGCCAAGGCGCCCGACTTTCCCAAAGGGAAGAGCGAAGAGAAGTGGGCGAAGAAGAAGGTCAAAGCACATCCAACGGTTGCGATGGGCAAGAATCGAACGGGCGGCATGAAGGGCGCTTGGAGTCGCAGCGACTCAGATATGGAGAAGATGTCCCGGGACTTTGGCGGCAGGTACTCCCATATGTCCTACCCGAGCGCTAAGAACGACGTCGACAAGACCGGTACCTGGGTCAGTTTCCAGGTGGCATCCCGAAAGGACGCCGTGTCGCACTACCAGTACCGAGCCCCTGGAGAGTGGTTTGCCGAACTCTACGCCCACTACTACATGGGCACCCTCAAGGGACACCCCCTGTACGACTGGTTCAAGAAGACGATCGATGTCACCTTGTCGCCGGACAACCTCGCAAACGTGGATGGACCCAACGAGGACGATGAGAGCGACGCTCTCTAGTGGCAGCGATGGACCGACTAACACTCTTCGACACCCCTATTCTGGTCTTCCAGATCGCCGACGCCGACGAGACGAACCATGTCCTCGCTGACAGGTTTGCGCTGGAGGCTCGGGAGGATCTCGGTATCCAGCAGAGCAACGTGGGCGGCTGGCACTCGGTGCCAAATCTCAGCACCCGAGACGATCCGATGCTCGATGACTTGATGGAGTTGTTCGCCGAGAGCGCCACAGTTGCGCTTGGCGAGTTCGCCAAGCGCGTTGACACTGAGGCATGGCCGGACTACGAACTCGGCTTGCAGGCCTGGGCGATGG
>JAACDH010000251.1 GCA_009936995.1 Rhodobacterales bacterium | reverse complement strand
CTTCGGCCACTGTCGCGGTCAGCTTCGAGAACAGCCCGGCCGAGCTCATCGGCGAGCGTGGCGACGGCTTCAAGCACATGCTGCTGTTGATGAATAACGCCCGCGTGGGCGTCGGATTCGAATCCCTGGGACTGTGCGAGGCCGCCCGTCGGATGGCCACGGCCTATGCCGCCGAGCGTCCGTCTATGGGCAAAACCATCGACAGGCACGAGATGATCGCCGACTACCTCGAGGGCATGCAAACCGATTGCCAAGCCATTCGCGCCATGTGCATGGACGCCGGCTGGCATGAAGAGATGGCGCAGAAGCTCGGGTTGCTTATTCGCTATCGCCCACCTGGCGAAGCCGCCGAACTCAAGAAGCTTGAGAAGCAGTTGAAGAGGCACCAAGCGTCCAGCCGGGCGATTACCCCGCTGCTCAAGTTCTACGCCGCCGAAAAGGCCGTCGATATGGCACGTCTGAACATCCAAATTCACGGGGGTGTGGGCTACACCAAAGAGTACGGCGCCGAGAAGCTGCTCCGCGACGCCATGGTGATGCCCATTTACGAAGGCACCACCCAAATCCAGGCGTTGATGGCGATGAAAGACGCGCTTGTCGGCGTGATTAAGAATCCCAAGCGATTTGTTCAGACCATGGCCAAGGCTCGTATGCGTAGCCTTCGGGGTAACGCCCTGTCTCGTCGGGTCGCGCGAATTCGTTACACCGCGTGTCAGGCCATCCAGTTCCTGATGACCCGCTTGGCCTCTTCCAAGTTTAACGAAGTTCGTCACCAGCCGATCACAGAATGGGGCGCTGCCATGGGTGACTTCGATCCCAAGCGTGACTTCGCGATGGCCATGTTGCACGCCGAGCGGCTCACTCACTTGCTCACGGACGCGGCCATCGCCGAGATCCTCTACAAGCAGGTGCAGGCGCACCCCGACCGCCAAGATGTGTTGATTCGCTTCCTCGAGAAGGCCGAGCCCCGCTGCCGGTACCGGTACGACGAGATCACCACCACCGGCCTACGCTTGCTTGAAAAGCTGAACCAGGAAGGCGCCGGCTCTGAAGCGCAGGCGGCGAAATAGTGTCGGTCTCAGCAAGACATATCCTGTCCCAGGGGCCTGTAGTTGCCGCTCTCTTGAAGACCGCCAGCGCAGCCATGCGCAAGCGGCCGAACGAGATTCCACCCACGCCGGGCCGCGAGTTCAGTCAGGTGGTGGCGCCGCGATCAAACAAGCTCATCGACGATTATATCCGCCACTGCGGCGGTTCGCCGTCTTGGTATCGCGGTGTGGTTCCGGCCCATCTGTTTCCCCAGTGGGGCTTTCCTCTCCAAGCGAAGACCCTCGACGCTATCCCGTACGACCTCACCAAGGTGCTCAACGGTGGCTGTCGCATCGAGGTGAACGCGCCGCTACCGCGAAATCAGCCGCTGCACCTTCGCGCTTGGCTCGAAGACATCGACGACAACGGCAGCCGCGCGGTCATCAAGCAGAAGATGGTCACCGGTACGGCGGATCAGCCCGATTGCGTGGTCACCACCACCTACGCCATTGTCCCCCTGAAACGCAAGAAGGGTGAGAAGAAGAAAAAGATGGAACGCCCTGGTGTTCCCGCCGACGCTCGCGAGATTGGTCAGTTTAAGCTGCACGCCAATTCGGGCTGGGAGTTCGCGGTGCTTACCGGCGACTTCAACCCGGTGCACTGGGTGCCGCCGTACGCCAAGGCTGCTGGCTTCAAAAACACCATCCTTCACGGCTTTGCCACGCTAGGCCGCTCTATTGAATCCATGAACAAGAACCAATGGTCTGGCGATCCCCGCTGGCTGAAGACAGTCGACGTCCGCTTCACGCGCCCCGTCATTCTGCCCGCTCGCCCGTATCTCTTTGCCAGCCCCGGCCAGTTTTTCGTTGGAGACGCCCCTGGCGGTCCCGCGTACCTGGTCGGCGAACTCGAGACGGAGAAACCGAGTCATGTCTGATCTACTCGTCGAAATGGGCACCCATCGCGGTGCCCGAAAGCTGGTGAAGTCCCTTGGACTTCCGATTCCCATGCCCGAGAAACTGCGTCGCTCAACCCACGCCCTCGAAGAGCGTCCGCTCCACGACCGTGCGGTGGTGGTGCAGGCCCAAGGTGAGCTTACCGAGGCCATCGCCCAAACCCTGGGAGCCGCTGGTGCCAATCCGTACGTCGAAGGCGATATGGGGCCGTTCCAAGTCCACGGCGAGGCCTGGGGACGTCTGCCCAAGGACATCGATGAGGCGCCCAAGAAGGTGCACGCGTTGGTCCTTGACGCCACCGGAATTTCGGCGCCCACGGAGCTTCGTGCGCTGTATGACTTCTTCCACGGCCGTATTCGCAGCCTCGACCGCTGCGGCCGGTTGATTGTACTCGCTCGTCCACATCAACGGATGTTGAACGTACAGCGGGCTGCTGCTCAGCGGGCACTGGAGGGCTTCGTGAAGGCCGCAGGCCGCGAAGTGGGTCGCAACGGCTCCACTGCCAACTTGATCATCGTTCAAGAAGGTGCCGAAGACCGTCTCGAGGGTGTGCTTCGGTTCGCGCTCTCCGACCGCAGCGCCTACGTGAGCGGTCAGCCTCTTCGGGTCAGCAAGACCGTCCGGTTGGCCAAAGAGCTGCCCGTCACCCGCTCCCTCGCTGGAAAGACCGCCCTGGTTACCGGCGCGGCACGCGGCATCGGCGCCGCCATCGCCCGAGCCCTGGCCCGTGAAGGCGCCCATGTGCTCCTACTCGACCGCCCGGCCGACTCGGCTCCGTTGGCAAAAATCGCGGACGAAGTGGGCGGTACACCGGTGCTCGTCGACGTCACCTCTCCAGATGCCGTCGACGTCATCACCGCAGCGGCTGAGGCCCACGGTGGACTCGATGTGGTCATCCACAACGCCGGCGTCACCCGCGACAAGACCCTGGGTCGTATGAAGCCCGAGCTTTGGGACATGACCATCGGCATCAACCTCGCCGCGGTAGCCGATCTGTGCGAAAACCTGCCCCTGAACAGTGGTGGTCGCATTGTGCTTCTGTCCTCTATCGCCGGCATCTCCGGCAACTTGGGACAGACCAACTACAGTTGCTCCAAAGCGGGCGTCATCGGCCTCGCCGAGGCCCTGGGGCTCAAGTTGGCCCGCCGCGGAATCGCAGTCAACGCGATTGCACCTGGGTTCATTGAGACCCGACTCACCAAAGCCATCCCAGTCGCGACGCGCGAAGTAGCGCGACGCCTCTGCAACCTTGCCCAAGGCGGATTACCCGCCGATATCGCCGAAGTCGCGACCTTCCTCTCCAGCCCCCAAGGTGGTGCGCTGTGTGGTCAGGTCATCCGCGTCTGCGGCGGCAACTACGTGGGAGCGTAATTATGTCTAAGCGAAGAGCCGTTATCGTCCATGGCACCCGTACCCCCTTTGTGCGGGCCTTTGGTTCCTTCATGAAGCTCGACGCCATCGCGTTGGGTGTGGCCGCCGTTCAGGGCCTCCTCGACAAGACCGAGCTCGATCGGAACGAGATCGACAGCATCATCTGGGGCGGCGTCATCTTGCCGACCACTGCCCCCAACGTGGCCCGCGAGATCGCCCTCGATCTGGGCCTTCCATCCAGCGTAGAGGGCATGACGGTCACCCGGGCCTGTGCATCAGGTATGCAGGCCATTACGCTCGCCGCGGCCGCCATCGAGCGCGGCGAATGCGACGTGATCATCGCCGGTGGCGCCGACTCCACCAGCAACGCGCCGCTTCAGTTTCCCGCAAGCTTTGTGCACAAGGTGGCCCCGGTCGCAATGAGCTCTAAGAGTGGTCCAATCGACTACTTTAAGCTGCTGAGCAAGATCTCACCTCTGCGGGATCTGGTCCCCAGTAAACCCGAGATCGCCGAACGAAGCACTGGCGAAGTCATGGGTGAGTCCGCCGAGAAGATGGCCGCCCGCAACGGCGTCACCCGCGAAGAGCAAGACGTTCTTGCGGCTGCGTCACACCACAAGGCAGCAGCTGCCGTGGCTTCTGGGCGTTTCGCGAATGAGATTGTGCCCGTCGAGGTCCAGGGTAAGAAGATCTACGCCGACGAGATCATTCGCGGCACCACCTCGGTTGAGAAGCTGGCCAAGCTGCGTCCTGTGTTCTCCAAGACCGGCACGCTCACCGCCGGAAACAGCTCATCGCTGACCGATGGCGGGAGCGCCGTGTTGCTGATGAGTGAAGAGAAGGCTCGGTCCTTGGGCTACACGCCGTTGGCCGCCTTCAAGTCCTGGTCGTATGTGGGCGTCGACCCACGAGATCAGCTGCTGATGGGACCCGCGCTGTCAATGCCCAAGGCGCTCAAGCTTGCCGGCATGGAGCTTTCGGACATCGACGTGGTCGACATGCACGAAGCCTTCGCTGCTCAAGTGCTGTCGGTCTTGAAGATGATCGCGTCGGATTCGTTCTGCAAAGAGCGTCTCGGTCGCTCTAAGGCCGTGGGCCAAGTCGACATGGAACGCTTCAACATCCACGGCGGCTCCATCGCCCTTGGGCACCCCTTCGCCGCTACTGGCGCACGGATGGTCACCACCATGGCCAACGAGCTACACCAGTCTGGCAAGGGCACTGCTTTAATGGGGATTTGCGCTGCGGGTGGACTCGGAGCTGGCGCTATCTTAGAAGCAGTATAATGGGCAGTCCGTTATAAGAGACGGCCTGCCGTACAGAGGAACTCATATGATTCGCGCTATCTTGCCCCTGGGCCTGCTCTTCGCCGTCGCTTGCGGCGGAGACACCGACGACACCGATATTCCCTTCACCCAGGGAACCCCCACCGCCGCAGGGGTGTGCGAAGTCCTCGTCGAAGATCCGCTCGATGTCACTGACGTCACCGACCTCGGTTATTCGGCCGAGCAGTTGCTTCGAGATCTCGAAAATATTCGCGTCAATACACTCGAATGGGCAGATGGAGATAGCGACGGTCTGGTCATGGAGATGGCCTACACCGGTGGCCAGGTCACCTACTACGAGCGCAGCCTTAGCGGTAACGCCACCGCCGACTTGGTGGCTGCGTGTGTCACCGGTCTCGAGTTCCCGGTCTCCATGACCTTCGTCACCGACATTGGTGATCGCTTCGACGAGACCTTCGAGGTCAATATGCGCACCCTCCGCCGCGAAGAGGCCACCTGGACCATCATGGTGGATGTCGGCTCGCTCACGGGCACCTGGACGCCGATTGATTCGGGCATCGACGAATCCGCATACACCAGCGGGTCCTTGGTCATCGAGGGCGTAAGCGATGAAATCGGAAGTGGCGGCACCATCAAGTACCACGGCACGAGCGCCGACGGCGCCATCGAAAAGATCGTAGTAGCTAATTTTACTCCGCCCCCATATCTGTAAGCGTCTATTCGTTATGGCACCTCCGCCGCACCTGTTTTGTGGGTGGCGTGTTGTTGACGACGCGGTCCCGGCGGTCTCCGATTCGCGTATTCCTTGGTGTTTTCTCCTCAATGGCGCTCGGCTTTGTTCCGATAAGTGAAGGCCCTCTTCGGAGCTGTGGATGCTGCGTCTCGCTCTCATGTTCTGCCTGCTGATTCCCGCAGTCTCTCTCGCCGAACCGCCCCCCGAAGATATCGTTGAAGAGCCGCCCCTCGACGGCGAGATTGGCGACGTAGCCCCTGTTGATTCACCGGAGTCGCTGGCCGACCTGCCCGCCGCACCGCTGATAGACGCGGAGCGGGTAGAGGGCTTGTCCTCGTCCCAGTACAAGTATCTAAAACCAAAACGCCACTTACTGCCAGGGAATCCCTACCAACAAGTGGATTTTACCGCGTACGCCTTGGAATGGGGCGAGACTAAACTCGGCGTCGCGGGCATTCACTTTGGGCTGCTTCCGCGCGTGCAGGTGGGCACCAACCCCGTCTTAGATTTGGTGGGGATCTACAACGGCAATGTCAAGGTCAACCTGTTCCGGGCCGGTCCCGTCGACCTAGGCTTAACTGGGGGCTATCACGAGCTTCCTTTGGGCGATTTCCTGGGCCAGTACATGACCGGCGGCGTGACGGCCTCTTGGGTACTGTCTGAAATGTGGTCCGTTCACGGAGGTGTGCAGTACGCGTCGGTTCAGGCAAAGGGCTTACCGACTGCTCCGCCTGCGTTGTTTAAGAACTTAGTCGATACTTCGATGGTCGAAGAATGGAAGGCAGAAGCGGACGCCCTTGGGGTTGATCCGTATTTGCGCGGACAGGGGACTGCGGTTCGTGCCGCGATGGATTTCCGACTCAACCGGCGGGACTCCATCGTGATTCAGGGCCAGGCGTTTACCTGGGGCAGGCTGGAGGCCAACCTCGGAGAGGAGCTACCGGACTATGTACAGGAACAGGTGGCGCTGATTGTCCCGGGCTTATCTGGCGGATCCGTAGATCAGTCGGCACACTACAGCCTGTTGGATGCCTATGTGTTGACCGCCTCGTACCAGATCTCCTGGCGTCGGGTGGACCTTAGGATTGGCGGCGGTCAGTCTCCATCGACGTTGGCGTGGGTGCTGCAGGCGAACGATGCGTCCGTGCGCTTCGGTGGAAAGACCCGTCGTCACGAGGCCAAGTCCAAGCGGGGTTGGCGACGAAGTAAGGACGACATCGCGGAAAACTAGCGGTCGTCAGCCTGGGTAATGGTCAGGCGTTGATTCACATATTGGGACGGAAAAACCGACCAACCGCCACGCGGCCAGCGGACGCTGATCTCGTCGACGGTCTGGGCCTGGCCCAGGCCAAAATGTACAGAGGGCGGACCGCTGGAGGTGTAGGTCGTGCTCCCGGCGGTGACCGTACGTACGTACCGCTGGGCACCGACGGTGACCCAGATTTCGGCGCCCACTGCGGCGGTATTTCCGTCTTCCCCGACCAAATCAACCGACAGCCAAGCTTGGGTATCACAGGCCGCGAAGTCGATCTGGACCACCCCGCCGGACTCTCGCTTGATGAGGTCCAGCCAACCGTCGTTGTTGAGGTCGGCGACGACCACGCCCCGGCTCGGGCCGTCGTCGTTCCAGTGCCAGTCGTTGGCCTTGGGCGTGTAGCCGCTGGGGCCGCCCTGATAGATGGCGTCGAATTGTCGTGAGGTGGTGCCGTTTATGCTGCCGCAGGTCACCACCCCGTCGATGAAGCCGTCGTTGTCGATGTCGGCGTACTCTCCGCCCCAGCCGACGAACTGGTTCTCTTGGAGGTCGGGGACGAGGCCGGTCGCGGTGCCGTCGTCGATCCACACGTCGAGCTCGGAGCTGGTCATCACTTTGAGCTCGCGTACGCCGGGTACCATTAGGTCGATGAGGCCGTCGGCGTTGATGTCGCCGGCGGCCAACCCCATGCCCGAGGTTATCACCTCTAGAGAGGGGCTTTCCAGACGGGAGAGAGCGCCCTGGTCGTTGTCGTAGAGCAAGTTGGAGCCAATAATCGGGGTCACCTCGCCCGCGCTGTTTTCCATGTTGGCGTCCGCGACCACGTACAGCTCGGGCCAGAGGTCGTCGTCGAATTGGTGCCAGCCCGAGGCCATGACTCGCAGCTCTTGGAGGTCTTCGCCGAACCAGTCGTCGGCGATGTCGGTGAACTTGCCCGTTCCGTCGTTTTGGAGGAGTCGGCTGCGGCACTGTCGGTAGGTGGCAACCTGGGTGATCGGATCGGTGGCGACGTAGCCCAGGCGTCCGTAAAACAAGTCCAGGTCGCCGTCGAGGTCGAAGTCGGCCCACGAGGCGCTGTTTCCGCAGCCAGGGAAGTCGGGGTCATCCCACTCGGGACGCGGCTCGGCCGTGAAATTCGCGTTGCCGTCGTTGAACAGCAGCACCGGCGTGGACAGCATGCCGTACAGGAAGACGTCGAGATCTCCATCGCCGTCGATGTCGGCTGCGGACCCGCCCACGGCGCCCTGCAGCCCAAGGATGTTGGACGGTAGTGGTTTTTCGGTGAAGCTGTTGCCCGGCTGCCCCAGTAATAGTCGGCTGTCTTCGTGGGTTTGTGGCGCGATAATGTCGAGCAGACCGTCTTGGTCAAAGTCGGCGACCACGATGCCTCGGCCCCCAAAGCGCCGGTCCCAGGCGGGGGCGCGGTAATCTGCCGCGAAGTTCCAATCCGCGCCGATTTCGAGACGCTCGTAAGCCAGGGTCTGTCGGCTTGGGTTGTCGCAGGTTTGCACGTCGCCCAAGGTGAGACCGGGCAGCGGGCCCGTGGAGGTGTTGCCGGTCTCGGTGGTGGCTGTGTCATCCGGGGATGGCGTACACCCCAACGCGAGGAAGAGCAGAACACTCAAGGAAGCACCTTCGTAAAGACGAGGAGCACGCTGCGATCCTCGGGGCCACCTGCCTCCCAGCTGGTGACTAGATCGATCTCACCGTTGGCATGGGTGCGTAGTCCGATAGACGGCCGCTCACCGGACGCGTTGCCGGCCTCTGATAGGTTAAGTCGCGGGGCCATCAGGGCTCCGGTGACGGGGGCTAATAGCAGCATGTGAACGTCGTTAGTAGCCAGGGTATTCGCCTGGAATCCGGCGACCAAGAGATCACCGGCGAAGCGGGCCACAGGGCGGTTCGCGTTGTTGGAGTCGTCCAGCACTTGTCTCTGGGGGCCCAAGGCGCGTCCGTCTGGGTCGAACAGGCGGAAGTAGACGCCATTGGCCAGGCCTTCCTCGATCTTGTTCCGCCAGATCACCGCGAACCGCCCGTCCTCCGCCGCGGCAACGGTAGGGCGGGAAGGCCATGGGCTTGCCCCGTCGTCGGCTTGGAAGTGACGTATACAGCCATTTTTATCGATAATTCGGCCGTACACTTCGGCGTCTTGACCGTTGTTAGGGGTGTCTAGGTTTGTGCCCACCACTACGAACCCTCCGCCGGCCAGTCCGGCGACGTCGGCCACAGAACGGCCGGTGTGCATGAGCGAGGTTGGCGGAGTCATTGGCTGAAGATCGGGCTGGAAGTGACGGTAGTAGTCGGCGCCAATCTCGTTGGGGATGCCATCGACGTTCCACACCACCACCACCTCGCCGTTGGCGAGCACACCGACATCGGGGGCCTCCCCCACGCCGCCGTCGTTGTACACCAGTACTTCGTCGGAGATGGGCTGTGCCGATTGGTTGTAGCGGCGCAGGAAGATGCCGCCGTCGCTGCTTTGCCAGGTGACGAGGTAACTGTCCTCGTCTGCCTCGACGTCGGGTTTGCCGCTGGATGATGACGTTGAAGTTAGGGAGAACTGCGGTACGATCGTGTTGCCTAGTTCGTCGTAGAGCGCTCCGAAGGCGCGAACTTGAGAGGTTCCATCCTGCCAGACCACCAGGGCGTGTCCATCGGCCCCGAGGGCGACTGTGGCGTGGTGAGAAGGCTCTCCGTTGGCGTTCGCGACCACCCACGGCGAGCCCTGCTGCGTCGTTAAACTCTCATCGAGCCAGAGGCTGTCCGAGGTGCCGGTCGTGGTCACCGCGTTCAACACTGTGCCCGGGGTGATGTCTGCGGCGTCGTCGTCGCAATCCCCATCGATGCCGACGTAGCCCGCAGGTGGGTCGCAGGCTTGGATGGGCGTGCCAGCGCCGAATCCGTCCTGGTCGACGTCCTCGAACCACGTCAACGGTGTCTCACAGCCAGGCGGGTCGCCGGAATCGGTCTTGGAGGGGGGCTGGTACGGAGGGGGCGATGCACAGGCGCCGAGCCAGAGCAAGGTCGCCAATCGTGCGACCCCAGTGCATCGGGTCATGGAGGCCTCTGTCAGTGCGCTAGGTCAACTTACCAGGGAAGTTCGTAATCGTCGCGGTGTAGGAACTGTCCAGTGTCGCCGGGTCCAGCGCGGTCGATGATGGCGATGAGCTTCAGCGCGGCCTCCTCGGCGGTAACATCGCCGTTTCCACCGACCATATCTGTCTTCACCATTCCCGGGTGGAGCAACACGACTGGGGTGGGCGCAAGATCGAGGCTGAGGCACTTTCCGACCATGTTTAGCGCGGCCTTGGAAGACCGGTAGCCGTAGAATCGACCCGAGGTGTTGTCGGTGATGGAGCCCATTCTTGAGGTGACGCAGGCCACCTTAGGCGCGTCGGACAGGGCCAAGTTAGGTCGGAGGGCTTGGGTGACGCGCAGCGGGCCCACGGCGTTGACGTTGAACTGTCGGATCATCGATGCGCTGGAGACGCTGTGGAGATCGTCGATCTCGAGGATTCCCGCGTTGTTGATCAACAGGTCGATGATCCGCCCCTCCAAGCGCTCTGCCAGGGCGACTACGCTGTTATCGTCCGCCACGTCGCACAGCTGGACCTCGGCGATTTTGGACAGCGCTTGGGCGGACTCGGGCTTGCGCGCGGTTCCGATAACCTCGTCACCTCGGGCCGCGAATTGTTCGGCGAGGGCGAGTCCGATGCCGCGATTGGCACCAGTGACTAAGATTGTGGCCATGGGGAAACTCCGAGTGGCGAAGGCCTACCCCAGTCGGGTAGGCCATGAAGATGAACACTTCGTCCCCAGCGTTGGTCGCGTCAAGGCTTGAAATTTCCGAAGAGGCCGCACAGCTGTCCGCGGACTGCGAACTCATCGACCTGCATATCGACACCTTCATCCCGCACCGCCTCTGGGGATACGATCCGTTTTCTCGGCACAAGTCGGCATTGTTGGGGCGGCACCTCTTTGGTCATCTCGATCATCCACGGTGCGAAGACGGGGGCATGACCGGCGCCCTGTGGTCCATCACCACCAATCCTTTCCGCCTTAAAGGAAGTCGCTGGCGCGTATTTCAGCGCAATCTCGTCAAGCTACAGGGGCTTATCAGAGATTCAAACGGTCGGGCCGGCTTGGTCACGAATCGACGGGAGTACGACGCGGTGCGGGCGACAGGCGCTCACGCGGCGATGATCTGCATCCAAGGTGGAAATGCGATCGAAGCTGCTCCGGAAGGGGTGGCCTCCATCGCCGATGACGCGGTGATCCGAATCACGCTGGTTCATTTGACGAACAGCAGCCTGGGCACCACCAACTCGCCGCATCATCTGGTTCGTGGCAGCAAAGGCCTCACCTCGATGGGTAAGACCTTTGTCGAACAGTGCAACGACCGACGGGTGTTTGTCGATCTGGCGCACATTCATCCCCGGGGTTTCTGGGATGCGGTCGAGGCTCATAATTCCGATCAGCCACTTATTGTGACGCATACAGGCGTGAATGGCGTTCGACCTCACTGGCGAAACATCGACGATGCTCAAATTAAGGCTGTGGCCGACACCGGTGGCGTGGTTGGCGTCATCTTTGCGGGCATGTTCCTGTCCCGAAAAGGCGGCCCCACAGACGGAGCGATGGTGGTCGAACATCTGGAGCACATCATCGACGTCGGCGGCGAAGAAGTGGCCGCCATCGGCTCGGACTTCGATGGCGCGATTACGCCGCCCCATGAGCTCCGCGGCGGCGAGACCTATCCGGTGTTGGTGCACCATATGTTGGCGCGAGGCTGGTCCCACGACCGAATTCGTCGGGTGTTTGCGACCAACTTCTTAGATAGTTTTGGGCGACTTCGACCCTAGGTCAGCTGCCAGCACCGGGATTCGTACCCCCGCGGATGCGGTAGGGGCGGATGAAGACCTTGTCGTCGGGGCGAACACCCGGCGGCTTGGCGAGGACGCGGTCCAGGCCATGCAGCTGCTTGGAGTCGGGCGCGTGAGCAGCGAGTCGTTCACGGATACTCGTGGCGGCTTCGACCTTTCCCCATGCGTGCAGGGACCTACCCAGCAGCCCCAACGCCTCTGCTTTGTTCTGGGAGTCGGGGTAGCGGCGCAGGATGTACTCGGTGCGTCCGCGGACAGCGCCCCATGCCTCACGGTCGGCGTAAAAGTTTGCCACGGTCATCTCTTTAGCGGCGAGCCGATTACGTCCCTTCTGGAGCAGGCGGGCGGTTTCTTCCAGGTAGCTCGACTCGGGAAAGCGGGTGTCGAAGCCCGTCCATACGTTGACCGCGCCCCGAGTTGCTGTCTGATCTCTGCCGGCGGCTTTGGCGGCGCGCTTGTAGATGGACAAGCCAATTCGGTAGGTCACGTAGTCTAGGTCGGGGTGGCGCGGGTGGTACGACGAGAACTCCTCGTACGCGAAGCGTGCCTGCTCGTAATCACTCTTCTTGAAGTGCATGTCGGCGATGGCTAGCTGCGCCTTTACAGAGAGGGGATCATCACGGTGATAATTTCGCACCCGATTGAACTTTTCGAGGGCTTTGGTGTAGTAGCCGCGCTTCATGGCGCGCAAACCCTGGCTGTACAGGTCCTCTGCGGTGTCCTCGTTGGATCGGGTGGATCCCTTAGCGGCATATGCAGGAAGTGCTAGTGTTAGCGATAACAATAGCGGAATGATGATGCGGTTCAGGGGGGCCTCCGAAGGCGCCTGCGCGGACTTGCCGCGCTCAGGTTGTGGGGCACGTATCGATCTCCGCGCATTTCGACAATGCGCTTGGTGGCCCTTGTCGCCCCGCAAACCCGTTCCTAAGGAGTGAGGAGCGCCCGAGGTGATCCTGTGTCTTCCAGCTCCGAGACCCCTGAACTGTCCCCCGAACTACCCCCGGTAAGTTTCGCCCGATTCGTGATGTCCCTGGCGGCATCTGCCATGGCTGCCCTGGGCGAAGGCCCTCCCGGTGCGCCTGTAGACTTGGTTATGGCGCGCAACACCATCGACGTTTTGGGTGTGCTGAAAGACAAGACGGTCGGCAACCTGGACGCTGAAGAGCAAAAAATGCTTGACACGTTGCTGTTCGAAGCGCGCACAAAATTCGTAGAAAAAACGCGCTGATGTTCGTAATCCAGAGGGCCGTTTTACAACACATTACGTGAATGATCATGCACATTTGCGAACAACATCGTTGACACCGGGCTTGTTTAGGGGCTATTTATGCGCCGACTGGGGAAACCCCGGATGATGGAGAATCACTATGACACGCATTCTTGGCCTTCTGGCCTGCACAATGATGTTCGCCTGCGGCGGCGATGACGGCGGCGATAGCGCAACTGGTACTACCACGGACCCGAACGCTTGCGATAACGAAATCCTCGAGTTCTACCCGACAGACGGCGCTTCTGACGTCTACTACCGCACCACCGTCGACTTTACGTTCGACGCCCTTGACGGTTCCGAGGCCATTAAGGTCACGACCGGCGGTGCCGAAGTGGCTGGCACCTCTGCAGTCGTCGACAACCGCGTCGTCTTCACCCCGACGGACGCGCTTGCGTCCTCGACCACGTACGACGTCGAGTTGTCCTGGTGTGACGGCCCCACCCTCACTTCCTGGACCACCAGCGACATTGGCGACCCCGCCGACGCCGCCAGTCTGGCCGGTCTCACCTTCGGCCTCGACATCGGCGGCGGTCGCTTCGTAGAGCCCGCGGGCGTTGGCGCCCTCATCGGCGGCCTCCTCGAGCAGGAGGTCCTCATGGGCGTCACTGCTGCCACCGACACCGAGGTCGGCATGATGGGCGCCCTCGGCGACGCCTCCGGCGGCCAAGACATGTGCACCGAGTCGTTCGACTTCCCGGTTGCCGCTGAATTCAGCGAGAACCCCTACTTCATTATTGAGTCCGACTTCCTTCCGTTGGACGTTAGTGGCGTGGTCGTCGAGATCGAAGACCTCGAGATCTCCGGCGCCTTCGCCGCAGACGGCTCCGAGATCGCGGGTGCCACCCTTCGCGGCACGCTCGACGTCTCCACCCTTGACTCCATGGTCGGCGGCGACACCTGCGAGCTGCTTAGCACCTTCGGCGTGCCCTGCTTGCCCTGCTCCGGTGGCGGCGACACCTGTCTCACCGTGTTCGTCGACAGCATGGACGCCGCGGTTAAGCCTGGCGTCACGCTCGAAGTCGTGACCTCGGTCGAAATCGCCGCCAACCCGGCGTGTGGCGGTGCCACCACGCCGTAAGGCGATAGCATCGGCGGCCTTGGCCACCGATTGCAATTTAAGAACGGTCGGTTTGGCGTTACGCTGGGCCGGCCGTTTCTTTTTTTGCTGGAAAAGTCGCTGGCGAAACCTATGTCGGGTAGGGTCCGATTTATTGGAGACGTAACTATGCAACGCAACCTCTTCGCCCTCGCCCTCCTTCTGGTGGGCTGCGACGGCGCCACTAAAGGCCAAACCACGGCCAACACCACCACGGGCACGACGCCTAGCAGCACCACCGTTGTGGCCTGCGATGCCGTCGTTGGTTCTGTCGATCCGGTAGATACCAGCGTGGCGTCGGTCGACACCGTGGTCACCGTCGACTTCTCCCAGGCCATTGGTCCCGGGGATGCGTTCGACGTCGCCCTCACGGATCCGGGTGGCGGCTCCGTGGCCGGTACCCTCGAGCTCGGCACCGATGGGTTGTCTGGGACCTTCACCCCAGACGCCGACTTGGCCTTCGATACGGTCTACGACGTCACCAGCAGCGTCTGCGACGACGCCCTCGACACGTCCTTCAGCACGCCCGAAACAGCGGTCGACCCGCTCGCCTTGGCGGGCCGTAGCTACGCCCTCAATGTGGCCCAAGTCGTCTGGATCGAGCCGCAGAACTCCACGCTGGTGGAGGGCTTGCTCACCGTCGACTACATCCTGGTTCAGGTGCGCAACGCGGATCTTTCCACCGACACCCTCACGGCTGTTGCGGGCACGGGCGCTGTGTCCGCCAATACGATTGTTCCAGACTGTCCTGCTGCGTCCGATACGCCGCCCGCGGACTTCAGCGGCAACCCCAACTTCCTCATCGGGCCCACCCTGTTCTCAGTCGCTTCGGGTGACACCCTGATCACCCTTGAAGACTTCGAGCTTTCGGGTGGATTCCGAGGCGACTTGATGGCCATCGAAGACGTGCACTTCGCTGGCCTGATCGACCCCGGGGTCCTTGAGCCTGGCCTCGGCTGTGGCCTTGTGGCTGCCCTGGTGAGCGGCACATGTGTGCCCTGCCCATCGGGCGTGGGCGAGTGCTTGGTGATCGAGGGAACTGCCGTCGAAGCGCCCTACCGCGACGACGTCGACATGATCACCGACTGCGGCCTGTAGGCGGACGCTAGCTTTTAGTTCCCCGTACCTCGCGGGGGACCTGTACTTCGAGTGCGTCGAGCACTTTGATGTAGTCCGCGGGAAGGGGGGCGGAGAAGGTCATCTCTTCACCCGTACTGGGGTGGATGAACTTGAGCTGCCACGCGTGTAGATACGGGCGATTTTCGGTGGGATCGATCAGATCGCGCGCAGAGGAGGGAAGTCCAGCCCCTCGACGTCGGTACAGCGGGTCGCCGACCAAGGGCCAGCCCTGCTCGGTGAGGTGCACGCGGATTTGGTGCGTGCGCCCGGTCTCGAGGTTGCACTTGAGCAGCGATAGCCGGCCGGCGCGTGCCACCACCTTCCAGCGGGTAATGGCGGGCTTTCCGTCGCGGGTGGTGCTCGCGTACTTGTGCCGCTGAGTGGGGTGGCGGGCGATGATGGTGCGGATGACGCCGGAGGGAAGGACCGGTGCCCCTCGAACCAGAGCGAGGTAGGTGCGGCCTGCACTTCGATCGGCAAACTGGCCTTGCAATGCGCGGTGAGCGAGATCGTTTTTGGCCACCACGAGTAGACCGCTGGTGCCCTTGTCGAGTCGATGAACGATGCCAGGACGTTGGACCCCGCCCACGCCCGACAGATCTTCGATGTGGTGGAGCAGGGCGTTGACCAAGGTGCCGTCGGGATGACCCGGAGCGGGATGGACCACCATTCCGGCGGGCTTGTTGACCACCACCACGTCACTGTCTTGGTAGACGATGTCGAGGGCGATGTCTTGAGGTTGCGCTTGGTCTTGAACGGGCGGCGGAATTTCGATGGTGAGCACTTGTTCGACCAGGACCTTCACGGCGGGTCGAGTGACCACCGCGCCTTCGATCGTTGCGTTTCCTGCCTTAATCAGCGCCGTGACTCGAGCCCGGGACAGGTCTTCTGGGATGGCAGCGGTGAGTACGACGTCGAGACGACCTTTCTTTACGACGACAACGGTATGAATTTGTGAGGACATTAGCTGGTAAAGCGTCTCATATAGCCAGCGACCGTCGCGTCATTGTCGAGCTTGAGTACCCGAGCCATTTCGCTGACATAGCCCCTTACAAAGGTAGCGGAGGGCAGGGCGTCGAAGCTGTCGCTCTCGATGGCCTGGAGGTATTTGGTGCTGATGCGGGTGGTGTCCGACACGTCTTGGACGCTCATCCCACGGGCTTCGCGAACGGCGAGCAGGAGCGCGCCGGTGTATCCGTGCTGGTCCACAAAATGATTGAGTTCAGTATCGGACAGAGAACGTTGGCGCTTGGCTTCTGGCGGCAGACTGATGACCGATGAAGCCTGGCTCGTGCCGTCTACCAGCTTGAGCGGTGTAGCGGGGGCGGGCACGTTGAGGGACACGACATTGGCGGAGAGCGCTGCGTTTGACTGAAGATGGCCTGTTGGCGTGGGCATCACGATGGGCGCAGTCGCGTGCGCCGGGCGGTCGGGGCTCGGCAGAATCGCCTTGAGATGGGCGGTGGGGTGCGGTGATGTGAGATCGTCGTCGGCGGGAACCAGCGTCGGCGGATCGGCTTCGGACGAGGAGGGAGCCAACGCTAAGGGACCGATTTCTTTGAGCGTAGTGGTGACCCGGAGCAACTTTGCGGCCAACGACGCGGCTGGATGAACCCAGGAGGGAGAGACCTCATCCCAGAACGCGGCGTCTGAGATGCCGTCAGCGTTTTCGGTGAACTGAAGCATGGCGTCGTAGCGTCGACGGCGCACAGAATCGCCCAGGACCTGCCAGGCTTCGTCTATGGCCTCGCGGGTGCGGTCCATGGGCGTAGTGTCTCCGCCACTTTCGGCCACAGTTCGCCGACGTTTGACCAATTTGGCCACGGCGCGACCGTAGGCCGCACGGATTTGGCCGGCTGATGCGCCTGCTTCGACAACGAGCTGTTCGTAGAATCCACCATTCATACTGAACCTTGTACCGCGCGCGCCACCTGTCGCGCCACCTCTGGAAGCTGTGCATCGGTGAGTGTTCGCGGGTCCAGGATCAACATTTGGTCGGATACTCGGGCGACGACGGCGTACTCTCCAGTTCGTAGCGCGAGAGTTACTCTCTCCAGATTGTCACATGGAATCTGTAGGACGGGCCCCGGAAGACCTTGTCCAGGAAGGGAGCCTCCGCCTACGTAGGCTACGTCTTGCGCGCAGTTCACGTCTACGCCATGCTGTTCGAGCATCCCCAGAAGTTGGTCTGCTCGTTCTTGAAGTTCGGTTGGGGATGCGCCAATCATCGCCAATGTGGGCGGCATCTGACCGGAGATGTGCTCGGCCAGGGTTTGCTCCAGCGCCGCCAAGATGACCTTGTCGATCCTAAGTGCGCGGTACAACGGATGCTTTCGCAGGGTCTCTACCAAATTTGCCTGCCCCACAATCACGCCAGCTTGAGGGCCGCCGAGCAACTTGTCGCCGCTAAACAGGACCAGCCCCACCCCTGACTGTACGACCTCTCGCACGGAGGGTTCGTCGTAGAGTCCGTCGGTGCTACCGGTGCCTAAGTCCTCTACGACCGGCAGCCCATGTTTCTTGCCCAAGGCGACCAAGTCGGCGCGGTCGACGGTCTCGGTGAAGCCCATCACCCGAAAGTTGGAGGGGTGAACCCGGAGCAAGGCGGCCGTGTTGTCGCCAATGGCGTGGGCATAGTCCTTGAGATGGGTTCGGTTGGTGGCACCCACCTCCTTGAGCACCGCACCTCCGCTGGCGATCACATCGGGAATCCGAAATGATCCTCCGATCTCGACCAGCTCGCCTCGGGACACCACCACCTCTCGGCCGTGGGCAAGGGCGGTGAGGGCCAAGAGCAGTGCTGCAGCGCAGTTGTTGACGACCAGGGCGGCTTCTGCACCGGTCAGATGTCGGACCAGGTCGGTGAGGCCGGCCAGGCGGCCGCCGCGTTTTCCCGTGCGTAGATCGAGCTCGAGGTCGCAATAGCGGGCGGCCCGAATCGCCGCTTGAACGGCGCCATCGGACCACGGTGAGCGGCCAAGGTTGGTGTGAACAACGATGCCCGTCGCGTTGAGGACCGGCTTGATTCTCGATTGGGTGAGCTGTTTGGCGCGCAGCAGCACCCGCTCGCCGACGTCGGGCAGCACGGTGATACGCCCCGCGCCGATGTCGGCTCGGAGGCCCTCGAGGACGGTGCGACCGACTGCCACCACCAAGGCATGTGGCAGCCCTTCAAGCCGAGCATCGGCGAGTAGGGTGTCGACTTTTGGTAGCTGGCGGTACAGTTCGGTTCCCATCAGGCCATACTCTAACGGTATGACCGCGCTTCTCTACTTCATCGTTGCTGTTCTGGCCGTCTCGCTTCCCATGCAGACGTGGCTCGCCGATCGTGACGACCCTGCTCGTCAGGCCTTCCTAGCGCTAGGGTGGGCGATGGGACTGGCATATGGCGCTTTTGCACTGTCTCTGCTTCCCGGGCTCGCCGAGCTGCGGGTCGTGTACACCACCGCCGGCTGTTTTGTGCCGGGGACCTTGCTGTGGACGGTCGACCGGTTCTTCGACCGGGGCGATCGCCTCCGGTCTCGTTGGCTGCCGATCGTTTTCATTGGCGCCGCGCTGGTGGGGCCCTCAACGGCGATCGCGCACCTGGGGTTCTACCTGAATCTACCGAGGTCTTCGCCACCCGAGGTGGGTGCGGGGGCCTACGCCACCGCCGCATTTGGCGTTGTGCTGTTCCGACTCTGGGAAGCCCACGAGTTGGTGGTTCTGCCCGTCGAAAAGACCCGTCTTCGCTACCTATTGTTGATGATCGGTGCGGCCATCGTGTTCACCATTCTCGAGCAGCTTGCCCGGAGTATCGGGGCTCCTGTAGATGCCCAGGCGCTCTCACTGGCCAGTCGAGGTGTCGCTCTTCAAGGCGCCATTCCACCGTTCTCAGTGGTGTTAGCGGGTTTGGCGCTGTATTTTTTGTTCCACTCCGTGGTGGCCTATCGTCTGCTCGACCTTCAAGAGCTGTTTAGTAAGGCCGCCATTCTGGTGGGTAGCGCTAGCCTGTTGGTGCTTATCGACGGCATCACCTTCATGTGGGTCGATACCTTCACGGTCTATCCGTTCCACAGCACCTTCCAGATCTTTCTCGCGTCGATGGTTTTTCTGGCGGCCTACGATCCGCTCAGGGGCTCCATCAGCTTCTTGGCGCACCGAACTCTGAACCAGCGCGGATTTCAGTTCACCGAGGCGCTCACCCATCTCCGCAGCCAGATTCCCAGCGTGACGTCTACCGAAACGTTGGTCGGCGAGCTGCTCGATCCTTTGGTAGCATCCGGTCGTGTGCCACGTTGTTCGGTGTATTTGTGGGACCGCCATCTGGATGGATTTCGGTTCGCGGGGGCGCGCGGGGAGTCGGTGCGAAAGCCACTGCAGATCGTAATGACACGTCCGTTCACCGAGGGGTTTGCGGAAGGAAAGCTCTGGTATGCGCGGGCAGATGTGAAGCGCCGGGCCCGCTCTGACCCCGAACAACTCGAACGCTTGGCCATGATGCAGGCCATGGACGCCGATCTCACCGTTCCGTTTATGTCGGGTGGCGCTGTCTTGGGCTGGATTCACCTCCGTCACGAGCGTTGGAGCGACGGTTTTTCTCGCGAAGAGATGCATGGCTTGTCCGAGGTGGCGGGGCTGGCTAGCGTGGTGCTGTCGAACATTCGGGACTTCAAGGTGCTGGAACAGGCGCATCGCTTGGCGGCGCTCGGTCGGATGGCAGCGGGACTTGCGCACGAGATTCGCAACCCGCTGGCTGGCGTGAAAGGTGCTGCACAGTACCTCGAGGGCGACAATTTACCGGATGAGTCCAAGGAGATGCTGCAGGTCATCATCGACGAAGTAGACCGGCTCGACATCGTGGTGTCACAGTTCTTGGACTACGCTCGTCCGTTCGAACTTCGTCGGTCTAGTGCCCACGTGAACGCCATTGTGGTCCATGCGCTCACCGTTGTTCGAGCCCAGGGCGTTCATCCAGACGTCAAGATTATCGAGGATTTTTCTGGCGAACTACCGCTGATCTCGATGGATCAAACACGGCTCACCCAAGTGTTGCTCAATTTGCTGCAGAACGGTCTTCAGGCCATGCCCGAGGGCGGAGTGCTTACGGTCCGAACACGCGTGCGAACGCTGCAGGGGCTGTCCCAACTCGAGATCGTGGTCGAAGACACCGGTTCGGGCATCGCCTGGGACGATCTAGAGCACCTGTTTATCCCGTTCTTTACCACCAAGGCCCAAGGTACGGGGTTGGGATTGCCAATTTGTGAACGCATTATCGAAGCTCATGGTGGAGAGATCGACGTTCATTCTCAAGAGGGGCAGGGCGCTACCTTCTTGGTTCGTTTACCGTTGGCGCACGTCGCGGCTACCCCGTGATCTTGGCGACTGCGCCCACGACGTCGCAGCTGTGTCCGCAGGCGATGAGCGCCTCGCCAATGGCCTGCACGGTGCGGCGAAGCAGCTCGGGCTCTTCGGTGACGTAGCCCATGTGCCCGACCCGGAAGTACTGGGCCTTAAAGTCGGGCAATAGGCCGCCCGCAACCACCACGCCACGGGCCTTTACGGCGCTGATTAGTTCGGGACCTACACCGGCGGGATAGCGAACAGCAGACAGCGTGTTTGCGGCGTTCCTCTCTTGGACGCAGAGCAGGGATAGGCCCAGGTGACTCCAAGCGCCGCGCAGCTCGTCCGCCACCCGTTGGTGCCGTGCGATGCGACCATGAATCCCACCGTCCGCGACGATCTCATCGAGCGAGACCCGAAGCGCGTGAATCAACGTTGTGTTGGGCGTTGAGAAGTAGCTTCCGCGGCGGTCTTCGTAGGCCGCGTGAATGGGGAGCCATTGTCGCCAGTCCATGGACATCGGTGGCTGGAGGCTGAGTCGATGACGCGCTGAGAATGCACGGCTACTGGCCACCATCAACGCCAGTCCGGGAGGAAGCCCCAACGCTTTCTGGGATGCCGTCAGGTACACATCGGCGCCCCATGCGGCCATTTCGAAGGTCTCACCGGCCGTCGCACAGACCCCGTCCACGATAGACAGCGTGCCCAGAGAACGGGCCAACTCACACAGCGGCTTGGGGTTGGTGCGTACCCCCGTACTGGTGTCTACATGGGTGATCAGCAGCGCCTTGGTGGGGGCGGCTTTGAGGGCGGCGTGCACTCGGCTGAGGTCTGCGGTCTCTCCAGGTTCGGCGTGGACCACGACCACCGTCGCGCTACGTCTACGTGCCATCTCGGCGAATCGAGCGGAGAAGTAGCCCGTGTGTACCACGACGGCACGGTCGCCAGGCTCGAGGACATTGCAGAGCGCGACCTCCATGGAGAGCGTTCCTCCCCCAGAGAGAATGAACGGTTGGCTGTCGTCCTCGGAGCGCCACACTTCTCGCATTCGGGCTATGGCAACTCCGACAGCATCGATGATTCCTGGGGAAACGTGGCTGGGAGGAGGACCCGAGCAGGCGTCAAGCACAGCGGGGCTGACCTCGATGGGGCCGGGAATCATCAGTAGTGGGCGCGCCATGCTCTCTCCGAGTTCTCGCCGCGTGTGCTGGGCTGAGTGTGAAGCTATATCCCCGTGGGGCTCCCTAGTGCATGATGCATGTTCGGTCTAAGCTCTGGAGTAGTCCCATGACTCGCAAATCTCGTCCATGGATGGCATTGGTTGCCGCCCTCGCTCTTTCTCTGGTTCCCGCCAACGACGCTTTCGCTTCTAAAGACAAGAAGTCTGAAGGCAAGGAAGTTCCTGTAAATATCGAATTGACCGGCCTGAAGTCCTTCGACAATGTGTTTACTGAAATTGCCGATATCGATGGCCGGCTAGACACCACCGAGAAGTCTCTGCGAACGGCGAAACAGGACCTAAATGAGGCCCTCGAACTCAAGGAGGGCACGCCACTCAAGGCGGCGATCGCGGACCTTCAGAAGAAGGCCGATGGCAAAGTTCAGGTGGCTCTGAATGGCAAGCAGCCAAAGCTCGAGGCCAGCGAGGCCGTGCCCAAGAATGTCGCCGACGCCTTGGCTGCTGTAAATGGACTGACGGCCGCACTGGTGGTGTCGGTGGACCAACTGGCGGGAATCCCGCAAGAGGTGAAGCAGCTGCAGAAGAAGACGCTGAAGTTTCCAGAACAGCTGAAGACGGAGCTGGTCGAGAACCCCACAGCGTCGATCAAAGATTTTCCCAAGACGCTTAAAGTGCTCAAGGCGAACACTGTGGTCACCGCGGGACTGTCACAGCGCAGCATCGACGTATCGTCGCGCTCTGTGGGTATCTTGGAGGTTGTGGCCAGTACATTCCCGGCTGGTGCGGGCAAGAAACCGGCCAAGGGCGCTGATGAGAATGATACCCCCACAAAGACCAAAGACCCGTCCAAACAGGAGTAGTCGGGTGACGATTGTCGGTGACAGTGGTCAGTTAGAGATCACTTAGCCAGTCCATTGAATAGGTTTGCCCATTCGGCTACCGCGGATCGGTTCTTGCACTTGGAGTGGCAGGAGGTGGATTTATGGCAATCTGCACATCGAGAAACACGACGGTTCGAGTACACTGGACTCTGGACACACCTACAATGCCGCATCTACAGTTCATAAGGGCAGGTAAGACCCTCTTCATTCATCCACTTCATTCTGAACGAACCGTTATCGGTCGTTCGGACCGTTGTGATGTGGCGCTGCCCGGAGACGAGATCAGTCGAATCCACTGCGTGATCGAACGGAAGCGCGATGGCTGGTGGATTACCGATCGCAGTCGGCATGGCCTACGGGTGAATGGCGAGGCTGAAAAAGTGGCAAAGCTAAGTGACGGCGACCGCTTGGTGTTCGGTTCGTTTACGTCCAAGTTTTGGCTCCAGGGCGACGACAGTCTGCGCCGACCTACTGGTCAGACACCCCGTTGGGAAGGTCAACCCGAAGAGATCGTCGATGTGCTGGATCGTGGCGTGGCCATGGTTCAGGCCCAGCTTCGTTTTGTTCGGGGTGCTCGCAAAGACGAAATTCTCCGAGTGAAACTATCTAGGGCGAGCTTGGGCGGCCCGGGAGCGGACATCGTTCTCGATGAGGATCTTTCCGCCCGGGCGGCGCATGTACGCGTGGTCCGTGGTCGCATCATGTTGGCGCCCGGCGAAGTCCCCATGACCTTGGCCGGTCAGCGAGTTCGCGAGAGCACGCCAACTGTGTTGGGCGAAGAAGTTCGGGTGGGTACCCACGGCTTTGTCATCGAAGTGGTCACCGTCGAAGAGACCAAAGAGCTCGACAGCTTTGGTCAAATGGTCGGATCTTCTCTGAAGATGCGCCAGCTTTTTGGGCAGCTCTCCCGGGTCTCCGCCCACGAACATCCGGTACTTTTGACTGGGGAATCGGGCACGGGCAAAGAGCTCGCGGCTCAAGGGATTCATCGGCAGAGCCTTCGCTGCGAAGAGCCATTTGTGGCCATCAACTGTGCGGCAATCGCCAGCAACCTGTTCGAGTCCGAGCTGTTTGGCCACGAGAAGGGTGCGTTCACCGGTGCCGATGCTCGACAAGATGGTGCCTTCCATCGTGCCAGCGGTGGTTGTCTCTTCCTTGACGAGGTGGGCGAACTCAAGCTCGAGATGCAGGCAAAGTTGCTGCGTGCGCTCGAGTCCGGAGAAGTGCGGCGCGTTGGCGCGAAACGGGCCGAATACCCAGATGTTCGCGTCGTCGCAGCCACCAATCGCGACCTTCGGCGCATGGTTCGAGAGGGCACATTCCGCGAAGACCTGTTCTTCCGGCTTGCGGTGCTCACGGTCTGGTTGCCGCCACTTCGCGATCGGTCCGAAGACATCGGCCTGTTGGCCAAGACGCTGGTGACGCGCAATCACCCGGGCGCCACCCTCACCGACGCCGCCGTGAAAGAGATGTTGGGCTACAACTGGCCAGGCAACGTGCGAGAGATGCGCAACGTGATCACTCGGGCGGTGGTGATGTCAGGGCCGCTGATTAACGCCGATTCACTCGTGTTCAACCCGTGGTCCTTCGAGCCCGAGCCCGAGCCGCAGCAACAAAAGAGCTACGAACTAGACCCCGATGCCATTCGGGCCGCGCTGGCTCGGAACGGCAACAACCGCAGTCGGACCGCCCGCGAGCTGGGCATTCCTCGAAGCAGCCTGCTGTATCGAATTCGCAAGTACAGCCTGGGCTAGGTCGCACCATGGGCGTGTGTCTCGCGGATGAAGCGCTCCTCTAGGCCAACGCCTCGACGCAGCCCGCGGATGGCGATGTTTGATTCGGCGAGTAGGCGCATCACCACGATTGTCGACTCGTCGAGGTTCGCGGACGTACTGTGACTCAGCACCTGACCCTCTTGGTTGAACACGTCTTCGGGGAGGGCGATCCTGAGCGCATCTAGGGGCACGTCTCCAGGTGAGAGCTCCCATTCGAGCCGCTCGGACTCGCCGGTGACCTCGGACATGCTGCCTTCGGCGATCAGGCGTCCGGCGTCGAGCATGACGACCCAGTCGCAGAGCCGTTCCAGTTCGTACAGGTTGTGGCTGCTAACGACCAGGGTTTGGACCCCGGCCAGTTGCTTCAGGGAGTCGCGGAGGGACGCCGCCTGCACTGGGTCGAGTCCGGCCATGGGTTCGTCGAGGAGGACGAGCTCGGGGCTGCCAAGGAGGGCGGAGGCCACGGCGACTCGTCGGCGCATACCGTGAGAGAGCCCGGAGATGCGGTCGTTCGGACGGTCACGGAGGCGGACCAGACTGAGCAGCCGATTGGCCTCGTCTCGTGCCGGCGCCACCGACATGCCGTCGAGGCGAGCCAAGTGTACGAGCAGTTCGAATGGCGTGTGGCGGTCGGAGAGCTCGGCGTCTTGGGGGAGCACCCCAAACCGACCCTTGAGGATGTATGGGTCGAACGCGCCAGTGCCTAGGATGTTGACCGAGCCGCTCGAGGGCTGCACGAAGCCGCTGATCACCGAGAAAGCTGTGGTCTTTCCTGCGCCGTTCGGACCGATGAATCCACAGATTACGCCTCGGGGAATGGTCAGGCTGAGGTTGTCGAGGGCGAGATGAGTCCCATATTTCTTGGTGACATTCTTGAGCACGAGGGCGGGGGTGTCGCTCACAGGTCTCTCCCAGCGAAGCGGATGAATCCGACCAAGACGGCGACCGGCCCGAGCACGCTACAGACGATGGCGGGCAGGATCCAAGCGGTGGGTTCCCACAGCTGGTGCATCCAACCTTGAGGCAGAATTTGGAACAGCAGATCGGCGATTATAGGGTATTCGTTCGCGGACATCCAATTGGCGAAGCCGTACAAGAGCCAGGACCCCGCTGTGATGCCTACGGCCATCACCCGAGCCCAGGCGGGCGAGGTGGTGAGCTGCGAAGCCGCTACGCCCACCCCCGCAAATGGCATGGAGAAGAACCAAGCCCGGAGGGTGAGCCAGAACAACCATCCCATTAGAACGACGGGATCGTTTCCACGCATGAACCACATGCCAACCGCAAAGACGCCGAAGATGGAGAGCATGGAGGCGATGCCCGTGAGCACCAACTGACCGACGTAGCGGCCGAGGATGAGCTCCATTCGACCGGTGCGGAGTGCTTCAAAACGAAGGGAGCGGCTTCGCAGATCAATGGACACGCTCTCGGCGGAGGCGGATGCCGCAAAGAAGGGGATCAGCGCAAAGCTGAACCACAGGTTGAACACGGCCAAGACCGGCACGTTGAGGACGTGTTCGACGGCAGCTTCGGAGCCAACCATGCCTTCGAGCAAGCTGCGAAAGGTGTCGCTGCTCATCAGCTCGGTGAGCATTGCTCCCGCTACCTGGGTCTCGGGGACGCCGAGTTGTTTTGCAAGTCCGTTCTCGATGGCCAGGACCACTTGGGTAAAGATGTACGCGGCACCGCTGGCGGCGATGGCGTACAGGAAAAAGAGCGCCATCGCGCGCCAGGTGCGTATGGCGCGAAGTACCTCGAACTGTGCCACAATGAAGATATCGCGCAGTGCGCCAAGGAGTGTCAACGATCGAGCTCCATGAAGAGGTCTATCAGGCCTTCGTCGAGGTGAGATAGGGGATCGATGGCTTGTTCGTCGACCGCCTCGCGCTGGTCTTCGTCGAGGGCGCCGTAGATGCGATCGTCGGCTTCTAGGAGCACGTCGAGGGTGTCGGCTGCGAAGATCATCGCCTCGCGGCGATCGGGCTCTTGTCCTTCACCGATGTCGGCTACGAAACCTTCGACGAGGGCGGTTAGGTCGTCGTTCATGTCGTTGATGGCACCGTCGATGCTCTTCCATTGGTCGTCGCTTGGGCGGGCACCGTCTTCAAGGGCGGCGAGCGCCTGAGCGCGTCGTAATGAAATGGCGTCCTTCGCCAGCGTCAGGGCTTGCTCCATATCTTCGGGTCCGGTGAACTCAGCGTCCTCACCGTTGTCGTCACCACCGATCTCGATGTTGATGCCGCCGTTCTCGGAGGGTTTTGATTCGGTAGTGGACGCCGGTTTTGGGCGTTTTAGGGCCTTCGCTTCGCCCTCGGCTAGTGCGGCCTTCCAGGGTTGCCCGCCCAGAGCTGTGGCCAGTTGGCGTCCGACACCACTGCTCTTGCAGTCGGCTTGTTGGAGGTCGTCTACCTCATTTTCGAGCGCTCGGAGCTGCGCCCTTGGGGCCAACCCGCCGAGTGCGAGGCCGATGATTAAACAGACAGCGCCCACTGCGAGAATTCGAACCGGACTGTTGCTAGCCACTAAGACTCCTGGTCGCAGACGGCTGTCATTCCGCCCTCTAGGTAGGACTGCAAAATGATGATTGCAGCTTGTTGATCGATGATCTTCTTTCGCTTGTCGCGAGAGATATTCGCCTGAATGAGCTGTCTTTCAGCGTCTACGCTGGTGTACCGCTCGTCCACGTAAAAGACGGGAATTCCGGTGGCCTCGTGGAGCGCCTTTCCGATCTGACGCGCGAGGCGGGCTGAGCGCTCTTCGGTGCCGTCAAGTTCGAAGGGAAGCCCGACCACGGCCTGCCCGACCTTGCGTTCCGCCACGATTGCCACTAGCTTCACTACGTCTTGTTTTACGCCTTTGCGCGCTACTGTCGTGACGGGGTGCGCCATCATTCCGATCGTATCGCTTACCGCGACGCCAATGGTCTTCGTGCCCACGTCCAAGCCTATCGTCCGACTCATTCTTTCTCCGAGACCTGTTCT